>LJTR01000087.1 GCA_001303465.1 Phycisphaerae bacterium SG8_4 | reverse complement strand
GAGAAGACCATCTGCATAGGGGCCTTATAGCCGGCCAGAGGCTTTGGGGCAGGTTCAGCGCAATCCGTGATAGTGTCGCCTATAGTGACATCGGCCAGTTCGCGAATATTTGCGATGACGTAGCCGACCTCTCCGGTTCCGAGCTTCTCGACAGGCGTCATCTCCGGTGTGAATTTTCCAAGCTCGGTGATGGTATAGGTTCTGCCGCCGCGCATGAAGCTGACCTTCTGCTTTACATTAAGAGAACCGGCAAAGACCCTGACGTAACAAATCACGCCCCTGTACCGGTCGCTGTGGCTGTCGAAGATCAGCGCCGCTGCCGGCTCCTCGCTCCTGTCGGGCGGAGGCGGAAGAAACGTGACTATCGCTTCGAGAAGCTCATCTACTCCCAAGCCGCTTTTTGCGCTTATCTTGAAGCTTTCATTGGCGCCGATTCCGATGATATGATCGATCTCCTCAGCGACCCTAAGCGGATCTGCAGCGGGCAGGTCGACCTTGTTGATCACGCTTAGAAGTTCCACGTTGTTTTCGATCGCCAGATAGGCGTTGGCGACGGTCTGGGCCTCCACACCCTGGCTGGCGTCGACCACGAGAAGCGCCCCCTCGCAGGCAGCCAGCGCCCGCGAGACTTCGTAATGAAAGTCGACATGTCCGGGTGTGTCGATCAGATTCAGCATGTACGTCTTGCCCTTGTGTTGATAATCCATCGTAACGGCAGATGCCTTGATGGTTATCCCTCGCTCGCGCTCGAGATCCATATTATCGAGCAGTTGATCTACCTTCTCTCGGTCGGATATCGTGCCGGTCAACTCAAGCATCCGATCGGCCAGCGTGCTCTTGCCGTGGTCGATATGTGCTATGATCGAAAAATTTCGTATGTACTTCGTATTCATCTTCTGTATTTTCAAAAGTCGCCGCAATGGTCAAGAGACAACGATCTGATCAAGACGTCATGTTGTTGGCGGATTTCGTGTCGGCCGGCATCGCCAGCCGGGACAGATCCAGGTTGGAATGCCCGCAAGGTCCCCGTATGTGCGAAAGGATCATTCGAGATAGGCCCATTTGGCATCGCTCTGGGGCCGGTACCAGAACTGCTCCCAGTACCTCTGATCCGTTTCAAAAACGTCTATCGGATCCCGGTTCAGATCGAACTGGCCGGGCAGAACGCCGAATCTCTTCATCTCTCGGACGTACTGTTTATTGGGCTTAAACCCGGGCGTCCCAAATCTCGGCACGTCATCCAATCGCTTCTTTTGTTTTTCGATAGCAGCCAGCAGGGTTTTATAGGCGACGTCGTCCTTGCCGGTGAACGCCGACGGACAAGTACCCCAGCCGCCCGCCTCCTTCGCAAGCGGGCCCAAAAGCAGAGGCGACAACTCCGGATGCGATAGATTAAGCAGGACATGGCCCGAGAAGCGGAAGTCGTCCTTCTGTACGATGCGTTCGTGGGGGGCCAGGTCCAACTCTTTGACGATCTGCCTGCGCTTGGCATCCGGCATTGTCAGAGGCAATTGAGGGGCCTCACCGTCGGGCTTATGACACGTCCGGCATCGCTGGTTCATCCCCGCAGTGGCGAAGACGGCCCATGTCATGTTGTCCCGGCGCTGGTCCTCGGCGTTGCGCAGCCCGGCGTACGTCCCGGCGTACGGCGCACCGCTTTCGAGCCACATCCAGACGGTCCGCCATTGATCGGGCGTGACGGTGACATCATAATGAGAACCCTCGATTTTGCGCATAAGCTCGCTTGCCGACGAGCCAATCGTTCGCGGCTTCTGGTTGCCGTAGCCGTTGCGACCGTCGGCAACCTGGTTGGTCGCCAGCAGTGTGAAATAGGCCATGGACCAGCAATAACCCAGGTCATCGGTTAGCGATACCTTTCCGGCACGATCCTTGAAATTGTGACACGAAATACAGTGCTCATCCAGTACGGGCTGTATGTGCTTTCGAAAATCGATCACGTCCGGCAGGCCCTCAAACGACTTGATCCTGCTCGGCTGGCGCTTTAGCGCCATAAGCGTATTGGGACCCGCCGAGGCGACAGGTGACTGCATTCGCTGTTCATGACATCCGACACAACCGAGCGTCTCGCCCGGCATGACATTGGTGAAACTCTGCATTCGCTTGACTGACATTCCGTCGGCATCCAGAGCGACAAACAGAACGGCTCTTCCCGCCGGGACCTCGAAGTACGCCGAGCCGTCTGGCTCAACGGGCACGGTTCCGAGGACACGTTCGAGCATAAATGTGCCAAGCCACGAAGTGAGGTCCATCCCCCCGCTGAAATTCACCGGCTTGGGCAATGCCTCCAGTACGAGCAACTCCTTGATCTCGCCCGGCTTGATCCCTTCCATGTTCCGGCCGCTATAGACGTCGGTCAGGACCATTCGCCCGGTAGGTTCGCCCTCTTGCCTGCGGTCTGCAATTATCTTCTCCCTCGGGCGCGGCCTCACAGGGATCGGCTCATGAATGTTGGCCTGGCCCTGGTACGTCAGGAGCGGGACAAGCTCGCCGGAATATGTCCCGAGAAGGATCTTCTTGTAAGAGGCCACCAGAAAATCGTTGCCGCCGATGGGCGCCGGATCATTGAATTGCGCCTTGGGCGTGATGCGACGTAAGCCCCGTTTGTCGTCCGGACCGTACTTGGCCTCCATGGTGCAGACATATCCGCGATGATCGGCTCGGCCATGCCCCGGCGAATCGATCACGAGCAATTGGTCCGTGCCCGGGATCGGTTCGGGCTCGATGTACAGAGGATAGTGCTCCTGGTTGCCGAAATAGGCGGCGACATTGGTCCCGTTGGGGTTCATCGTCCAGAAATGGTGATATCCCACCTGGGAACGATCCACGTATTCCCATCGGGTATAGAGGATGCGCCCGTCAGGCAGAACTGTCGGAGTATTGTCGTGTTCGAGATTGACAGATAGCGGGCGAAGGTCCCGCCCGTTTCGGTCGCAGCGGAAAAGTGTGCCGACCTGAGTCATCCAGCAGCCAACCCAGCGCTTGCTCCGCGTCGAGACAAAGACTATGTCGTCGTCAGGCAGGTAGGTCGCCTCGAAATCATCGTAAGTTGCATGGGTTATTCGCCTCAGGTCCGTGCCGTCGATTTGCATCTCGTACAAATTGTAGTAATCCGAGTCCGGCCGGCGGTAGGAAAACAGCACAGTCTTTCCGTCGTAATGGATCTGTGGATCGCGAATGCTGCCGCCTTTGCCATCGAACAGGACCCTGACCTTACCCTCGGCGACACCGAGCATGTACAGCATGCTCTCATCGGGCTTTCCGTTGCCGGCATAGGCCTTATGATTTTCGTCGTCGCAGTAGTATCCAATGTTGGCGTACCAATGCCCATCATCGTAACTGAGCCTTGTCGTGAAGATCACCTGGTCTATGCCTAATTCAGCGAGACGTTGCAGACCTTGCCTGTTCTGGATGATCTCTCGTGAAGCGAGGGGCAGAACATCGGCTGCATCAGTGACGGCCGCCAAACAACACAGCCCAATAGCCAAAAGCCCCGCCCTACTTTGTTTCACCATGACATACTCCTCATGTGCAAATGCCAAGAATCCTCATTCTTCTTCTGTGAGATTGTACCAGTTTTGCCCCGTTTTGGCAAATGTTGAGCAGCCGTTCAATCGGCAGCGCCCGCCCCCCGGATGGTTTCGACCCAATGCAAGGCCTTGACATTGGCGCCGTCGGCGATCTGATGGCGGCAACTGAAACCGCAGGCGACCGTAACCGTTCCGGGCTCGGCGCCGCGCACGGCCGGCAACAGGCGGTCCTCGCCGATTTGAGCGGAAAGCTCGTAGTGTTCCTTCTCGTAGCCAAAGGAACCCGCCATACCACAACACCCGGAATCAACCTCGGAAACGGAGATTCCCGGTACGCGTTCGAGCAACTGCTTCATGGCGCCGGTGCCGAAAAGCGATTTCTGATGGCAGTGGCCGTGAATGAGGATCTTCTCGTAGGGTGATGTGAATTCGCACTTGAGATTGCCGTCACTGACCTGACGAGCCAGGAACTCGTCGATCATCATAACGTTTTCCTTGATGCGCTCGCCCAACTGCTCATCGTCGATCAAATCTGGCAGATCGTCGGTCAGGGCCGAGCAGCAGCCCGGCTCGCAGACCACTATCTTCAGACCCTGCCGGATGTACTCGTCCAGATTGCGAAGAGTCCGCTCCCCTTTGGCTCTGGCGTCTCGGAGAAAGCCGTGGCTTATCCTGGGCCTCTGGCAGCAACCGGCACGGGCCAGAACCACTTCGTACCCGCAGGATTCGAGCAATTCCACGGCGGAGATGCCGATCTCAGTCTGGTGATAATTCATGTAGGTGTCATCGAACAGTACCACCTTTCTGCGAGCCTGTCCGTTCAGTTGCGAGTGCGCGGAAAACCATTTGGTAAACGGCACGGAAGCATACCTGGGCGGCTTGCGCCGGCTGTCAAAACCGGCGAGAAGTTGGAGAATCCCGCGGAACAGCCAGGTTTCCTGAAGAAAGTTCACTATCGGAGCTTTGCGCCCGGCCATCATTCTGGCCATCGTGGGTGAGCCGGCGATGATTCGCTCTCTGAGGCTAACGCCGTGCGCATCGTGACACTTCTGAAGAAACTCGCTCTTTAGCCGGGCCAGGTCCACGTTGCTGGGACATTCGGACTTGCAGCTCTTACACGAGAGGCACAGATCCATGACCTCGAAGACACGGTCGCTGGTCAGCCCGTCGGCTCCGAGCTGGCCCGTCATCGCCAGGCGCAGGGCATTTGCCCTGCCGCGTGTCGAGTGCTCTTCGTCTAGCGTCGCGCGATAGCTCGGACACATGGTCCCGTCGAGTTTCTGCCGGCACGCGCCCACGCCGGTGCACATCTCCACTGCCGCGGCAAAGCCGCCATCCTCGCGGTAGTGGTATTCGGTCGACTCGACCAGCGTCTTGTAGCTGGGCCCGTATCGCAGGTCCTGATCCATCGGATTTGCATCGACGATGGATCCCGGATTCATCAGGCCGGCGGGATCGAAGAGTCTCTTCGTCTGCCGGAAGGCACCGTATACCTGGGCGCCGAAGAACCTTTCCAGGAATGGACTTCGAACGCGGCCGTCACCGTGCTCGCCGCTCCATGCGCCGCCATAACTCTTTATCAGGGCGAAAGCATGTTCGGCAATCGCCTTCATGAGGTCGATGTCCTCCTGGACTTTGAGATTAAGGACGGGTCTGACGTGGATCGTGCCGACGCTTGCGTGAGCGTACATGGCCACCCGAACGTCGTGCTGCCTGCAAAATTCCAACATCTGATCGACATAACTGGGCAGCGCCTTGATCGGAACGCAGGCGTCCTCGATAAAAGCAATCGGCTTGCGGTCGCCCTTGACGCCGAGCATCAGCCCCAGGCCGTTCTTTCTGACGGCCCAGACCTTCGCCTGCTCGGACGGCTCGGTTATCACGGGCCAGGCGTATCCGAGCTTCTTCTGCTGCAAATCCGCCGCAAGCCCCCTGCTTTTGCTCTCGGCCTCTTCGGCTGTGTCGCCAAAAAACTCCACCACGAGAATCGCTTGCGGGTCGCCCTGGATAAAACCGCACAGCGGTGCTATGCCGAGGTTCTTGCGGGCCATGACCACCACATCGGCGTCCAGAATCTCGACGGCAGACGGTTTGTGCTCCAGGATCACTTCAACTGTGCGAATCCCCTCGATCAGCTCGGCGAAGTGAACAGTGCACAACGCCTTGTGCTTCGGCAGAGGCTCCAGATTTAGCCTCGCTTCGAGGAACATGCCGAGCGTCCCTTCGCTGCCGACAAGAAGGTTCGTCAGGTTCCAGCGGTCGGTGTCGACAAAGGAGTCAAGGTTGTAGCCGTTGACGCGCCGCATGACTTTGGGAAATGCCTTGGCGATCTCGCTGCTGTTGGCCTCGATGATCTTCTTGAATCCGCTGAGAATCTCCGCCTCACGAGCGTTCGCCGATGCGGATCCGGCGCGGCGGTCATACTCTTCGAGCGTAAGCTCCTCCAACTCCAGAGTAGTCCCGTCCGAGAGCAGGACCTTGCCGGCCAGCACGTGATCGCACGTCCTGCCGTAGATGATGCTCTTTGTTCCGGAGGAGTTGTTGCCCATCATACCGCCGATGGTAGCCCGGCTGCTCGTTGCCGGATCGGGAGCGAAGAGCAGGCCGTGTTTGGCAAGCTCGGCGTTGAGTTCGTCCAGGACGAGGCCGGGCTGGACCCTCACCCAGCGCTCCTCGACGTTCAGTTCGAGGATACGGTTCATGTACTTGGAAAAGTCGACGACCATTCCGTGACCGACTGCCTGGCCTCCCAGGCTCGTGCCGCCGCCGCGGGGGACTATCGTGGCATCGAACGCTGAGGCGGTCTTCACCGCTGCGCGCACATCAGCTTCGTCGCGAGGAAGAACAACCGCCACGGGCGTGATCTGGTAGAAGCTGGCGTCGGTGGCGTAGATGCCTCGCGTGACCTCATCGAAAATGACGTCGCCCTTGACGCAATCACGAAGCGCACGCTCGAATTCTTCAAGTCTTGCCTTTTCCACTTTGCTGCCTCGAATTCGGAGTCCGTCAATGTTAAGTGCTCACAATAGAAATTTCCCGTTTTTGCGCGGGTAACTTGTGCCATAGGTAGTAGCTTCACAGTAGCAGACTATGGTTTTGCCCGCGGGAATTTACTAGCCTTCAAGGGTATCAGTCGGCAAGCTCGCGGACCCATATGTTGCGGTACCTCACCGGATTACCGTGATCCTGCAACGAGATCGGCCCCTTGTCGGCATGCGGCCTGTAGTCGGATATCGCATGGGGACCCTTCCATCCCGTGCCTCCCTCCAGCGCGACGTGATCGTGGACTACGACGCCGTTGTGAAGAACGGTGAACGTTGCCTTAGCTCTTTTGACGACATTGTCGCCCGCGAAAATGGGCCGATGGAAGATGATATCGTACGACTGCCACTCGCCTGGCTTTGCCGACGCGTTGACCAGCGGCACATTCCTTCCGTAGAGGGCCGCACATTGTCCATCGGGATAGGTATGATTGTTGTAGGAGTCAAGGACCTGGACTTCATACTCTCCCATGAGGAAGACACCGCTGTTGCCCCGGCCCTGACCGGAGCCTATTACGGTCGAGGGAGTGGCAAATTCGACATGCAATTGGCATGAGCCGAATTTGCGCTTGCTCTGGATGTAGCCGGCTCCCTTGACGGACTCCATATAGCCTTCCTTGACAATCCATTTGGACTTTCCGCCCTTGGTGTCAGTCCACTCCGAAAGATCCGTTCCGTCGAACAGAACGACCGCATCGCTCGGCACTTTGCCCGGCGTCACCACCGGCGGTGCCGGTCTGTTCACATCATGGATGAGCCACCTGCCGGTGTCGGTTCCAACATACTGCCGCATTGGGCCCTTCTCCTCGGCCGCTTCCTGGCTGGCGCAACCGGCCAAAGCTACGACCCCGCATACGACAACACTCAACAGAACTTTCCTCGCCATAGTCAATCCTTTCTCAAATTGCTGTGCCCTTTGTTGGCCCGCACCACTCAGAAGGCGAAGGCCCTAACGTGAACCGCAGATTATATACCGATCTGACAACGGCGCCAACAGTACGTTTCCCGCGGCGGCAGCCGGGGTATGACCTGTGGCCGGGAATTTGTTTGTGGCGCACTCAACATTGTGTTATACTGTTTTTAGGGTATTGATTATGGGGCCGCAGGAAGGAAGCCGTCATCGGTTACAGATGCCATCTGGAGGCTCGTTGCGCCATGGTTGCTCACAAATTCTCTCGCTTTAGTTCTCTGACCGCACTTTTGCTGATTTGTTTGTCGACGCCTGTTCGCCCAGCGGCCCGGGTCGATCTCAAGAAGGCCGGCCACGTGCTCAACCGCATCGCATACGGGCCATCCTCGGCCGATCTGACCCACGTCGGGCAAATCGGCGTGCAGGCATATATTGCCGAGCAGCTCGACCCGGCGAGCATCGACGACCGCAGTAACGTACGCCTTAAGCAAAGGGAAGATGCGCTTTTTGCTCTGAAGTTCCCTGTCCGCGAGAGGCTCCTGGTCATGGGCGGGCAGTTCTGGCGCTATCGCAAGGGAACAAGCCAACCGCATGCCGGCTGGAGACGCCTGACGTTCAATGATGCCCACTGGCTCAGGGGCCCCACCGGGATCGGCTTCGGAGACGGTGACGACCGGACGGTCCTCACCGATATGCGCCAAATCAACGACGATCCCGAGACACCTGAAAATGAGGGCCAGACCGGCTATCTCTCGGTCCACCTCCGTCACAAATTCCGCCTGGATGCCGAAGAGATCGCCGCGATCGACGATCTCATTCTGCGAGTGGATTACGACGATGGTTTCAAGGCCTACCTCAACGCAGCCGAGGTCGCCCGAGCCAACCTGCCGGCCGGAGATGTGCCCTACGACACAAGGGCCACTGCAAGCCACGAGGCGTCAGCGCCGCGGGACTTCGATATCAGCGACCACAAGGATTTGCTCCGCACGGGCGACAATGTGCTGGCCATCCAGGTCCACAACAGGAGCACTACGAGCAGCGATTTGAGCATGATCCCCGAACTTGTAAGCCGTCAGATTCTCCCCGGCCCCGCCAGCAGGGTGATCCGGGGAATCGACGAACTCCAGCAGCTCGTCCACGTGCGCGGGGTCTACTCGCAAAAACAGCTCCAGGCGGTCCTCGCCGAGTTCTGGGAGAACCATTTCACCACCGACTACGACAAGGTCGCCGAGTATCTGGACGCCCTCACGAATTCCGACGCGACCGATGCGATGCCCGGGACCCAGGCCCGGGCCGAGGCGGCTCAACTGGAATACCAGGAGTATCAATTCTTCTATGATAACGCCCTGGGCAACTTCAGGGACCTGTTGCTGTACAGCGCGACCAGCCCCAGCATGCTGATATATCTCGACAGCGTGCTGAACGTAAAGGGAGCAGCCAATGAAAACTACGCCCGCGAGATTCTGGAACTGTTCGCCTTCGGAGTCGACAACCGTTACACTCAGAGGGACATCGAACAATTGGCAAAGTGCTTCACCGGATGGGGCGTTTGCAAGGTCCCGCAGGATCAGGCACAGAGCTTCCCGGATTCGGCCTTTCTGCCTCCCACCGAGTGCGAAATCAAGAGCCAAGAGACCGTCTTGATCGATCTCGGTACCGGTTGGAGGTTCTTCAAAGGCACCCAGGAACCGACTCCCGCCGCCGGCGGCGGTCCTTCGGCTGCCTGGGCCGGCGCAGGATTCGACGACTCATACTGGTTCCGCGGCTCAACAGGATTGGGATACGGCGACGGCGACGACACCACCGTGCTCAGCGACATGCAAGGCAATTACTTCTCGATCTACCTGCGCCGTCGATTCATGCTGGACGATCCGGACCAGCTCGAGAACCCGATTTTGGAGATCGCCTATGATGACGGTTTCGTGGCTTACCTCAACGGCGACGAGATCGCCCGAAGCGCAAATATGGAAGGCCTGGGGGCACCGCCGGCCCACGACGCAGATGCTACACCCAATCACGAAGTCACAGCCGACACTGCGCGCATCAGTCTCAAACCCTTTAGAAGCATACTGAGAGCCGGAGAGAACGTCCTGGCGATTCAGGTCCATAACGGAACGCTCAACAGTTCCGATCTCTCCATTCTGCCCAGACTGTTTGATCGCCGGATTCTGCCCGGGAGCATCGAGAAAGGTGACCTCAACGGGGTATGGGCGTTCGGCTTCGATCCCGAGAAGTATGACACTTCCGGCAAGGTGATCTTCGAGGGCACGCCCTACCGGATCGTAGTTCCCGAGGGACGCGGGTCGGGCCGTATGGGGCTGACAGGCCTGAGGGACACCCTGAATATTGTCCAGTCCATAGCGAGCCATCCCTCGACCGCCGAGTTCATTTGCATCAAGCTGATCCAAAAATTCGTCTCGGACGAAATCACGCTTGAGACATACAGGGACGGCACGGCCCCGGCCGAACTTCAGGACCTCTTGGCAGAGGTGCTCGCAGCGTGGAACTCGACCACCCCCCCGGGTGACATTGCGACGGTGATGGGCGCAATTCTGGATCCGGTAAATCAATCAAGCCCTTTCTGGTCCGAGACCGCGTACCGGACCAAGGTCAAGACCCCCATCGAGTTTATCAACAGCAGTCTAAGGGCGCTCGACGCGTTTGCCAGCGGCAATGGGCTGCCAGAGCTGAACGAAGCTATGGGCATGCACCTGTTCACGCGGGATGATCCCGACGGATACTCGGAGCTGGGATTCGACTGGATCTCAACGGCCTCGATGCTCGAACGAATCGATTTCGTTCGCGACCTTTCACAGAACCGTAGAGCCGACTATCATTGGGACGCGCTTCTATTCATGGACGAGCGGAATCTGGAGACAACGCTGCAGATCGTGGCTTACTTCGACGAGTTGCTGTACCAGAACATGCTGCCCGAAGCAAACCGGAGCCTGCTGTTGGATTACTTGACCACAAATTCCGATGGCGTGCCGATGCGCCTGAATCGGCTGAACCCTCAAGCCTTCAAGGACCGAGTCGAGGAATTTGTCGGCCTGCTGCTCAGCATGCCACAGTGGAACTTTCAGTAGAACAAGATCAAAGATATGACATTACAGCAAAAGGGATCAAAGATGAGTTGGACACGACGTGAATTTCTCCGAACGGGAAGTCTCACGGCTCTGGGAGGGGCCCTGAGTTTTGTCAAACCCGATATCTTCGAAGACGATGCTCTCGCCGGCAGGGTGGCTGCCGACACAAAACTAGTATTCATTTTCCAGCGAGGGGGCAACGATGGGGTCAATACGGTTATTCCGCATGGAGACTCCGAATACAACACTGCCAATCGCCCGACCTTGTTTATTCCGCGCACCAGCGCGATCGATCTGGGTAACGACTTCGCGGGCCTGCATCCGCGCATGGCGCCGATGATGGAGATCTACAACCACCGCGCTCTGACCGGAACCGACGGACCGGGCAACCTGGCGATCATTCATCGCGTCGGTTACGCCGAACAGTCGAAGTCACACTTTGACAGCAGACAGTACTGGGAGAACGGCGTGCCCGGGGATCCATCCTTCGAGGAGGGTATGATCTATCGCCAGGTTGCGTTGAC
>LJTR01000086.1 GCA_001303465.1 Phycisphaerae bacterium SG8_4 | reverse complement strand
AGCGAGGTGAATCCGAGAGGCCCAGCTTGCCTCCGCCCTCCTTGATATGCTCGACGTAGTTGCCCGCAAGCGCGAGAATCTTGCCGGGCCGCGGAATAGGCGCCAGCAGCTTGACCGAATCTAGCGGTACCGGATCCGGCGCTGATTTCTCCAGTTCGGCTAGCTGCGCAAGACAAACAGGGCCTCTTTCGAGAATCTCCTTGACACTTCGCGGCGGATCTGCGCCATCCCAGGCCGATAAGATGTCGATCAGCCCGGCGTCTGTCAGTATCCCGCAGCCCACAGGACGCCTTGCGGCGGAAACCGAACCGTCCTTTGAATAAGTAGTTAGTTTCATAAGTGTTCTTATACCGCGTTTCTACTGCAATGGGAACCGGCAAATCGAAAAATCCATTGGCTTCAGTGCGCTGGGCCAATACCCGAATTCACTTCGTTTTGCGCAATTGACTCATAGCCACAAAGCCACCAAGCATGTCCCGTTCGGCAGAGTTTACCCCGTTCGAGAAGCTCAGGGCAGGCTCTGAGCGTAGCCGAATGGGCTCAGGTCAGGTTCTGGGGGCAAGTCGAAGAGAAACTAACTTCGATATTGGTTGTCAGGTAGTCCTTGCCCGACGTGCCGAGACATAGACCCAGTGGTTTTGGCAGCCTTCATCGTGGTTCTCTGTACAGGTACAGGAGCGAAAAGAAACCCAGCGGTATGAAGGCAATCAAGGCAACTCGAATGACTACGATTGCTGTCAGCTTCTCGAGCAGACTTTCTCTCTCAGAAGGGGCCGCCGCAAGTGCGGCCGCGCCTTTGCCGGGGTCTGGATTGCTTGATGGCGAGGCTTGTTGGGCCGCTGCGGCGGCAGGTTTCCCACCTTGCGCGGCTGGAGACTTCAACGCTTCGGTGAGCCGGGCGATTGCGAGGCTGGCTTGTCTTCTTACGTCCTCGTCTTCATCATGAATCACCTGCTGCAATGCCGGGAGTACCTGCTCGGCCTGTCCGACCATTTTGGCAAGTGCTTCCACGGTGTATTCACGAGTGAGCGCGTCCGAATCCTTGAGCGTCTCGAGAAGAGCCGGGATGGCGTCGGCGGCATCGGGGCCTATCTGTCGCAGCGTCCTTGCGGCAAATCGTCCTCGTCGCCGGCTCTTGCTGCTCAGAGCTTTGGCCACTTGAGAGACGACCGGTTTTCCCATGGAAGCCAAGTCGTCCGAGGCCTTCTTGGCCTTATCATTACTCCAGGCGCCAAGCTGCTTTATGAGCGATGCGACGTTATCTGCCTGCGCCGGGCCGACAAGCCCAACAAGCAAAAGGCTCATCGAGACAACCAATCTCGCCATTATGTTCATTTCATTCATTCGGTCGATCATCATACGCCCGCCGGGAGAATCTTGCCAAGAAGATGCTTCTGGAACTATCCGTATCAATGCCCTGCGAGGCCCCATTCGGCTCAACCGCCAGTTTCAGATATCATACGTGCCGGGCCGGAGTCGGCGACATAGTTTCACACATTCTGAATGCGCCGTCAAGGCAACATGTAGATGACCCATTTTGCCTGAACTGGACCACTCTCTTGTTGCACCGTGACCAAGACAGAAGATTTAGGCGCATATTGGTGTTTGTCTTCTCTTGCCGAGAGATTTGCCCAAATCACTCCAAGATACGCCCTGATAGTACTGAAAAAACCTTGACCGCCAATTTTAGGCACGTTATGATTCAAATCCAGTTGCCCAAGAATGCGGCGTTGCCCGAAAGAGATCTGGAGTAATCGGGCAGCCAGCGGGCGTACTGACGGTTTGGATGTGCGCAACTTGTGGCACCTGAAGCCTATTTACTTATATAGTATATATTGATCGGAGAATGAATCCAATAAGATGGCAAGTTCACAAAACAACGCCCCCAATGACCGGCCAGCTCCAAAGAATATCAGGGATAGAACCGATGGCTGCGAAGATGAAATAGATATTATTGACTATTTTAGGGTTCTCTGGAAACGAAAATACTTCATAGCTATTGGCTCAGCCTTACCGGCCCTTCTTGCTGGCCTAGTCCTCTTCTTTTCACCCAGTGATTATAAGGTGACTTACACCTACAATACCCAGCTGAAAGAAGAGGGCCGTGCAGTTTTGCTTGACCAGTTTTACGGCGCAGGGAATTTGGGTAAACTGGGCGGCAAATTGAGAGAAAATGGGTTTGGTGGATACGCAGAGCAAATCTCCAGGGCAAATATTCAGTTGGAAATCTCAGATGCATCATTGACTATGACTGTATTAGGTCGCCCTGCAAACGACATACAGAAGATATCTTTGATTGTGAGAGACAATCTTGAAAAGGTCATGCCAGTATACTCAGTGAAAAAGGAATTAGACGTTGCCATTGCCAGACTTAAGTCTGACATGGCCGATATCGAAGAAGGCAAATTCACTCTGGGACGTGAGCTGGAAAAGAAAAGGGCAATCTTGATCAAATTGAAGAATTTAGAACCCGCCGGCTCAGACAAGGTCTCCAGCGGCATCGTCCTGCAGTTCGATTGCGTAGGCCAAAACAGCGAATATTTACCTTTGGCTTACCAGATACAAGCCACTGAATCGAAGATAATTAACCTTGAAGAGACCGTTGAGGAAAACCAGGAAAGGCACAATTACTATGAGCGTTTAGTGAACCTGAACAAAAGGTTGGCTGGTGAAATAGAGAGCCGGGCATCTTCGCATTATACCGTTCACCAATACCACTCATGGCTCACTGACATAGCAAGCGACTACGAAGACAAAGAACTGGCAAATTATTTGAGTGCGTACATCAAGAGAATAGAGAATGTGATATCGAGAAATGCCCCTGTTGTAGAAAGTCCGAGCGTGAATACTGTTCCGAAAGGCTCTGCTAAGAAAAGAAGCGCGAGTGTGTTTGTGGCGTTGCTAATTATAGCAACGTTTGCGGCTTTCCTGTTGGAGGCCGTTCAGAAACGTCAAAATCAGGTCTCCTGAAAGCCTCTCATTGACAGGCAGACCAACTGAAGGTCGTTAGTCTGTTAATGAGGAAGGTGTGTTTGAGGTTGCAGTCATCATTGCTTTGCGTGTTTGCCGCGAAGATGTTCGATTGCTACCCACGGGGGCGGAGTCTAAGAAGATTTTACATGGGTTGCAAAGAAACAGACTGTCACCAATTGAATTCCAAGGAGGACAAGGCGTGAATGTGAAAGCCATGGATCATCTGGACAGGCTGGAAAACCAGAGCATTTTCATCATACGCGAGGCGTACAGCCAATTCAGAAAAGTTGCAATGCTCTGGTCTATAGGCAAGGATTCCACCACGCTCTTATGGCTTGTTCGGAAGGCTTTTTTCGGCAAGATTCCATTTCCTGTTAAAGAGATTTATGATTTCAGAGACAAGTACGCCAGCCAGTGGGAACTGAATCTTATTGTAGCTCGAAACGAAGATGCTGTAGGCAGAGGCATGGGGCCCGACAAGGGAAAGTTTGCTTGCTGCAACGAGCTGAAGACTGTGGCTCTAAAGCAGGCCATTGCCGCACATAGTTTCAGGGCACTGTATCTTGGGATAAGAAGAGATGAGCACGGTATTCGTGCGAAAGAAAGGTTCTTCAGCCCGCGAGACGAAGACTTTGAATGGGATTACAAGAATCAGCCCCCGGAGTTGTGGGACCAGTACAAGATCAAGGCTGTGGCCGAAGAACACCTTCGTGTTCACCCTTTGCTTGGTTGGCGCGAAATCGACGTCTGGGAATATGTCAAAAGAGAGAACATTCCTGTTGCTGACCTCTACTTTGCCAAGGATGGAAGACGATATCGAAGCATAGGTTGCGAGACTTGTTGCATGCCCGTTGATTCCGATGCAGACACTCTGGACAAGATAGTCGAGGAACTGAAAGTCTCGAAGGTTTCCGAGAGAAGTGGTCGATCGCAGGACAAGGAAGATGACTACATGATGCAAAAGCTGCGGTCGCTGGGGTATATGTAGAATGAGAACTTATACGGAAACTCGTCACCGGTCCCTTTTGAAGGCATTGAGCTGGCGCGTTTGTGCTACTCTCACTACGATGCTAGTTGTCCTCGCCTTTACCCGCCAAATAGTCCTTTCCATCGGCGTAGGCGCCACCGAGGCAACCACAAAGCTGGTTCTTTACTATCTACATGAGCGAATGTGGAATTCTATTAGGATTGGAACGAGAGTTCATCCTTTATCTGATTTGCCTGTGGCAAGGCAATTGGAACAGAAAGACATGGCGGTTATTGAGAATAAGCTTAGGGATTTAGGGTACATCAGTGACTGTTGAAATGAATACATTGAGTTTCGTTATCGTAGGTCATATCGACCACGGAAAATCAACGTTGATAGGAAGATTGCTGTATGATACGGACTCACTTGCGTCGGACAAGATTGAGGAGGTGGAGAAGGCTTCGGCCGAAAAGGGCAGAGATACTGAGTTCGCGTATCTTCTGGATCACCTTGAGGAAGAGCGCAAACAGGGCATCACGATTGATACAACTCAGGTATTCTTCAAGACAACCAAGAGGCCTTACGTGATAATTGACGCTCCAGGACACGTGGAATTTGTCAAGAATATGATTACGGGTGCTTCCCAGGCGGAGGCGGCAGTTCTGATCATAGACGTGACCGAAGGTGTTAAGGAGCAGACTAAGCGGCATTCATACTTTCTCTCACTGCTCGGGTTAAATCAGGTTATCGTTCTCTTGAACAAGATGGATCTGGTGTCTTTTGCCGAAGAGCGATTCGACGCTGTCAGGGCGGACATACGAGAATTTCTCGACTCGATAGATATCGAATCCAACCTTTATATTCCAATCTCCGCCATTGACGGCGACAATGTCGGCCGGGAGTCTACGCGTACGGACTGGTATGACGGGCCGACATTTCTGGAGAGTCTGGACAGCCTGCAAAGTGTTGGGCCCCGGGCGGACAAATCCTTTATTATGCCTGTTCAGGATGTGTACAAGATCAAGGACAGGAGGATCGATGTCGGCAGGGTGGAGTCGGGCGTTGTCCGTGAAGAGATGGAGGTCAAAGTTCTTCCCTCAGGCAGGGTGACGAAAGTAAGCTCGATTGAGAAGTTTCTCGAAGAGACCGACCATGCGGTTGCCGGCGAATGCATCGGCCTTACAACCGCTGACTCGGTCTTTCTGGATCGTGGCGACGTTCTTTGCCGCCCGGGCGCCGAGCCAATTCTGACCGATAGTATTACCGCAACTATTTTCTGGATGAGCAAGCGCCGCTGTGCCAGAGATGAGAGACTGATCATGCGCTGCGCCACGCAGCAAACAAGCTGCAAGATAGAAAGAATTGGCAGGAAGATCAACTCTTCAACGCTTGAAGTCATTAGCGAAGATGCTGAAGACATCGAGGACCTTGAGGTGGCCGAGGTCACGATCAGAACCAAGAGACCAGTCGCTGTCAGGGACTTCAACGATGTGCAGGAACTGGGACGCTTTGTTCTGGTAAGGGATGAAGACACGTGCGCCGGAGGGATCATCGCCGCAGCTAACAGCGCACATGAGTGAAAATATGCGAACCGTAATCATAGGATTGGATGGAGTTCCTTTTGATCTACTCAGGGATCTTGCTGAGTCCGGAGTAATGCCTAACACGGCCTCCGTGATTGCCGATGGGGCGTTCAGGAAGATGCTGTCGTCGATCCCCGAGGTTTCATCCGTGGCGTGGTCGTCCATGATCACCGGCAAGAATCCGGGTGAACACGGCATCTACGGATTCACGGATCTGTTCCCCAAATCATACAACATGCGATTCCCCAATTACAACGATTTGAAGGCGCAGCCTTTCTGGGAGCGCTGGCCGGGAAAATCGGTTATCATCAATGTCCCCTCGACCTATCCTGTTCGCCACATGCGCGGTGCACATATTTCAGGGTTCGTATCCGTTGATATGCAGAAGAGCGTATATCCTTCAGCTTTGCTGGCAGAGCTGGAGCAAATGGACTACCGCCTCGACGTGGATTCTCAAAGAGCCCACGCATCCATGGATCTTTTCTTGACAGATTTGGACAGGACTCTCGATGCCCGAATTAAGTGCTATCGGTATCTCTGGGACAGCGAGAATTGGAAGACATTCATGCTTGTCTTCACCGGCACCGACAGACTGATGCACTTCTTGTGGGACGCATACGAAGACAAAGACCACAAATACCACAAATTGTTACTGCGGCACTTCGAGAAGATCGATGATGTGATCGGTGAAATCGCGGATCAAATGAACGATGATGATCTACTAGTCATGCTGTCAGACCACGGCTTCGAGCGACTGGACCAAGACGTATACGTAAACTACGTTCTGCGGGACAGCGGCTTTCTAAGGTTCAAAGACAGCCACAAGATCACACTTAACACGATTGCTCCCGGCACAAAGGCATTCGCCTTGGACCCTGCAAGAATATATTTGAACTGCAAAGACAAATACCCCTGTGGTACCGTGACGCAGGACCAGAGGGAAGATATCTTGGCCGAACTTGAGGAGCTGTTTGGCATGTTGCAGCTAGATGGTCGCAAGGTCATCAGCCAAATGCACAGGAAAGAACAGACATACTCCGGACCTTTCAGCGAGAATGCTCCGGACCTTGTTCTGATTCCTGCCGGAGGCTTTAATCTCAAGGCAAAGCCCAATGCACCGGTTCTTGCTGAAAAGGACATCTTCACGGGCAAGCATACACAGGATTCAGCATTCCTGATCGTAAGAGGGTTTGCAGATGATAGCTGTGTCCCCGAAACGCCTTCTATTTCTCGTGTAGTATCAATAATCGAGAATTGCCATAACTGAGTACCTCGAATAGGTGGAGTGCTCATCCTTCCACAGCGATATCCTGGCTTTTCGACATACTGAATGCAAAGCCCATAAGGACCTTTGAACCTGACTTAAGACGACCGTTTCTGGATGGGCACTACTGAAGACTAAGGAGAACCAAATGCATAATGCTAAATGTACCTGTTGGAACTGTCCCGCCATAAACTTGGCTGGAAAGGTGGATTTTCGCGCATGCGGCCAGTCCATCAGGCAATTCGAGAAGAGTCCCGATTCTTCCCAAGAAACCTACATCATGGCCGAGTGCAATCGCCGGCCTCAATTGGGTCTGTTTGATCCTATGGGAATCACGTTTGCAGATTGCCCCGAATGGGTGGAAAGTCCTTATGGGTACCTGCTCAAGAACATGCGAGTCATGATACTGGGAATAGACGGATATCTGGGTTGGACGCTTGCGCTCTGGCTTGGAAGTCTAAGCTGTAAGGTCAGCGGTATAGACAATTATAGCAGAAGAGATTGTGTTAAAGAAAGGGGCGCTCATACTGTAGTTCCAATCGCGCGCATGACCGATAGACTTCGAAGGGCTAAGGAGGTCCTGGGAATAAATATTGACTTTCGAGAAATGGACATCCTGGACAGAGAAAACTTGAGGGAGTTTATTGATGAAGTAAGACCCGAAGCAATAGTCCACTATGCTGAGTTTCCTAGTGCTCCATACAGTATGATAGATGTTGAGCACGCGATCAAGGTACAACATAACAATGTCATAGGAACGCTAGGCCTTCTATTCGCAATACGCGATCTGGTGCCTGAATCATCCTTAATAAAACTTGGCACAATGGGTGAATACGGCACACCGCTCACCGGTAGGCCACTGTTTGAGGGCGTTTTTCCGGCGGATGCGGTATTAGAATGGGATGATCGCCAATGGTCAATGGGGGGTGAGCTTACGCCACGTGATCCTGTTTCCTTCTATCATGTAAGTAAGGTCCAAGACACCTTTAATGTGTATGAGGCCTGCAAGTACTGGTGGCTTCGTTCCTATGACGTTATGCAGGGTGTCATTTATGGTGTCCATACCGATCAAGTTGCAGCAGATCCAATGCTGCGCACGCGACTGGACTTGGATGAATGTTTTGGAACCATTATAAACCGTTTTGTCACCCAGGCCGTGGTCGGCTTCCCATTGACCCTCTATGGGGCCGGTGAGCAAACAAGAGGCTTCATTGGCTTGGAAGATGCCATGCAATGCATAACGCGGTTAATTGCCAAACCTCCGGAGCCGGGACAGTACGGAGTAGTTAATCAGATGTCCGGATACACCAGCATGAGGAATCTTGCCGAAATAGTGGCTAAGGTCGGCCGGCAGGAATGCGGCTTGGATGTAAAGATCCAAAGGGTAGAGAACCCTCGTGTCGAAGCTGACCGACATCCTTTTGAGCCTGTGTTCGATAAGTTGCCACAGGAATTTGGATTCGTCCAGGCAGATAATCCGGAGGAGGAAATACGAAGGATGTTCAGGCTGCTGACAAGACCCGAGATAAAACAGAGGATAGAGGAGAAGAAGCACCTGATTCTTCCCAAGGTCTGGTGGTCCGGCGTCAAGAAGGAAGTAGAACAGATTGAATTGCTAAGACAGGAGAAGCGTGAACCGGTAGAAATTGTCGGGATCTCACGATCGGCCAAAAAGGCAAGGGAGCTTGCTGCAGACGTCAACCCTATACAATCCAGCTAATCGGCCCGGTCCTCCAAACGAGCGATGAGTCAAGTGATAACAATAACTGATAGGACCCTCAGGCAGGAAGTCTTAGAGTCGGAGATTCTCGTCTTGATTGATTTCTGGACTTCGTGGTGCCCCCCCTGCAAGATGGTCGAGCCGATTCTGGACGAGCTGGCAGCTGAATTCGAGGGGAGACTAAAGGTATGTAAGCTCAATGTGGATTTGAACCCGCAAAGCGCCGCAATGTTTGATGTTGCCGGAGTCCCAACATTCGTTCTTTTTGAAAGAGGAAGACCCGTAGGGACAGAGGTGGGTGCCCGATCCAAAAAGCAGTTGCTTCAGGTGATTGAAGCTGTGCTGGCGCCGCAACGGGCGGAGACTTCGATCGAAATCTCCGCCGCGATTGACACAGCTGCCAAAGACCTGCCGGTGGTCAAAGCCGAAGAAATGTGATCAAGAGCGAGGGAAATTCTATTCCGCTCAGTTTAGATATGAGTGACGAAAAGACATTCATAACAGGGGGGTGCGGTTTTATCGGCGCGAACCTGGTCAAGTACCTGTTGGACAGAGGTCGTTGCCAAATCACAATCTATGACAATCTATCTGCAGGATCAAAGTCGAATCTCGAACGCGCCATCGCAGATTCTGGACGCAGCGACTGCTCAGTCGATTTCGTTGAAGGAGACATCTTAGACAAAGACAGACTAAGCCAGGCTGTCTTAGGGCATAGCGCCGTTGTTCATCTGGCTGCGCATACAAGAGTAGTCGAGTCGTTGAAAAATCCACAAGAGAGTTTCGACGTCAACGTTGTGGGCACATTCAACGTGCTCGAAGCCGCCCGCAAGAACGGTTCGGAAAGGTTTGTCTTTGCCTCATCGAACGCCGCCGTGGGTGAGCAGCCACTGCCCATCAATGAAGAGATGGCTTGTCAGCCCCTTTCTCCATATGGAGCCGGCAAACTCTCCGGCGAGGCACTATGTTCGGCGTATTTTCGTTCCTATGGACTGAGCACTGTTTCCCTCCGCTTTGCCAACGCCTACGGGCCGTATTCAGAGCACAAGACATCAGTGGTGGCACGATTCATAAGACGTGTCAGAAACGGCAAGCCATTGGAAATATATGGAGATGGCGAGCAGACCCGTGACTTCGTGCATGCCCATGATATCTGCCAGGCTTTATATTCATGTTTGACCAAGCGTAAATCACGAGACAGTCAAACAACGGATACCTCTGGTGTATTTCAAATCGCTACTGGAGTAGAGACCAGGATAGTTGACTTGGCAACAATGGTAAAGAAGTTGGCTGAGAGCGCTGGCAATGAGCAGTCAGAAGTAATTTATGAGAGTAGTCGCCCAGGCGAGATACGAAGGAATTGTTCGAGCATCAGTAAGTCTATGCGTGTCCTGGCATTCAGCCCGACTGTAGACTTAGAACAGGGAATTAAGAATCTAATTACTCCGGCTATCGACAGCAGAACGGGCTTGTGAAGGTCAGACATTGAAAGCGCTATTCGTAGGGTTGGGTTCGATTGGTAGGCGACATCTGCGACTCCTTACGGATATGGAAGACGTCGAAGTCCTCTGGTATCGAAGCGGAAAAGGGCGAAGTGAGCAAGCATTTGATGACACGTATGGGATGAGGGTGTTTGAGAATCTTGACCAAGCTGTCGCGGACAAGCCTGATTTCGGTATTATCGCCAACCCCACATCCCTGCATGTTAAGACTGCGCTTTGCCTGGCGAAAGCTGGAATACCTTTTCTGATTGAGAAACCCGTGTCGGACCGACTGGAAGGGCTCGATGAGCTCAGGAAGACAGTATCGGCAAAGAATCTGCCCGTGATGATCGGTTTCCAGCTCAGGCAACATCCAGGCTACAAGCAACTCCTACATCTGATCAGATCAGGACAGATAGGTGATCCAATGAGCCTGCAGGGCCATGTAGGCCAGTATCTTCCCGCGTGGCGTCCAGATGAGGATTATCGGCAGAGCTATTCCGCCAGCAAAGATATGGGCGGCGGGGTCATTCTAGATCTATGTCATGAGATAGACGTTGCCATCTCAATCCTGGGCCAAGTCGTCCAGGTATGCTGTCTATGTGATCATTATTCCGAGTTGGAGATTGACAGCGAAGACATGGCCGACATCATTATGGAGCACCAGGGCCGGCGTCTGTCTCACCTCCATCTCAATTACCTGGAAAGAGACTATTACTGGGTTACTCGTGTGATGGGCACCCTGGGGACGGTCGTCTGGGACTATGGGCGGGGCTACGTAGAGCTGACACGGTTCGATGGGACCACTGAACGCTGGTCTGATCCTGATGGTTTTGACAGGGATTGCCTGTTTCGTGACCAACTGAGGCAGTGGCTTGGGGTACTGGACGGGGCAGCTCAGCCGGAAGCAAATCTCGAGAATGGAATAGATGTCACTCGAGTGGCTCTGGCAGCCAAGTGTTCATCACAAGAAAGACGACATGTTGAACTATGACTGATCCAGGCGCAATGGTGCTTGGGGTTGTCCCGGCCCGGGGCGGTTCCAAGGGTGTGCCCGGCAAAAACATCCGGCCCGTCCTTGGCAAACCACTGATTGCCTATGCCATTGAATGCGGCCTGGAAAGCCCGTCCGTTGATCACCTGATCGTTACTACCGACAGTCCCCAAATCGCAAGTATTGCCCGGGAATATGGTGCTGACGTACCTTTTATGCGACCCGCTGAGTTATCCGCAGACACAACCCCCATGCTGCCGGTGTTGCTACATGCGATCACCGAGGCTGAAGGACATTATAACGAGAAGGTAGATGCCATAGTGTTGCTCGATCCGACGGGGCCGCTTAGAGCTGTAGACGATGTCGAGCAGTGCATTAAGCTGCTAAGGGATTCAAGCTGCGATGCCGTGGTTTCGGGGAACACGGCCCATCGTAATCCATATTTTAACATGGCCGTGCAAAACAACGGCTACGTTCGTCTGATGGCACAGGCTTCTGAGCCCGTAGGGCGAAGGCAGGATTGTCCTGTGGTTTATGATTTGAATACAGTTGTCTGGGTCTATTCCAGAAGAGCAATTATGCAAGAGAGGGCCAGAATCCCGGAAAGGACCCTGCTCTATCTAGTGTCACCCGAACGAGCCATCGATATTGACACAGACCTTGATTTTGAGATCCTTGAATTCCTGATGAGCCGAAGATAGGCCACCGTGGTT
Source organism: Phycisphaerae bacterium SG8_4 (assembly GCA_001303465.1). Lineage (GTDB taxonomy): Bacteria > Planctomycetota > Phycisphaerae > Sedimentisphaerales > Anaerobacaceae > SG8-4. The sequence continues at coordinate 2,782 of LJTR01000086.1, read as the reverse complement.
CGAGAACAACCCTATGAATAAAGTGGGCTATAGTAAGATCAAGTCTCTGGAAACACCTGGAGACATCTTCGACTTGACCGGCAGAGTAGGGGTTATTGTCGGTGGTGCCGGCAAGATGGGCCAGCAATTTGCCAAGGTACTTTCTCGTGCCGGGGCTCAGGTCGTGATTGCCGATGTCGATGGGAAGACTTGTGAAGAGCTGGCTCACAAGATTGAAAGCAGCACGGGAGGAAAACTCGTGGGTCTTGGCTGTGATGTGTCCAGTCAGGAACAAGTCCATGATCTGTTTGAGCGTGTTGACAAAGAACTGGGCAGACTTGATTTCCTTGTATGCAGCGTCATGGGAAAGCCCGATGGCTACTATCGCTCATTTGACAATTATACAGTAGACACCTGGCGGAAAGTACTGGATAGCAATCTTACCGGCACCTTCCTATGCTGTCGGGAGTCTCGCCGGCTGATGAGGCAAAGCGGCGCAGCAAGCATAGTCATGGTCTCCTCGATCTACGGTTTGGTCGGACCCGACCAGCGTATTTACGGCAAATGCACTCCGCACAAGAATCCCTATGGAGGCCCGGACAACTTTAATGCGCCAGGTTCCTACGCTGCTTCCAAGGGAGGGTTAATGGCCTTCGCTCGATACTTGGCGACCCTTTTGGGTCCCGACAAGATCCGAGTCAATGTTCTGACGCCGGGAGGCGTTTTTGACGGACAGGAGAAGGCTTTTCACCAGGAATATGTTCGACGGACACCTCTCGGACGGATGGCTGTCTGGTCCGATTACAGCGGGGCTATACTATTTTTGGTGAGCGACGCTTCACGATACATGACCGGTTCGAATCTGGTAATTGATGGTGGGTGGACCGCTTGGTAAGCGGAAGATGAAGTGAGATTGTTCAGGCGCGTATTCCTGAGACGCAGAGGACTCATCAAGAAGAAACAAGAAAATACTTGAGGACAATGGCGGAGGTCCTGGGATGTCCCGTGGGTTTGCAGACGAGTTTGAACTAAGCGGAAGGAAGATAGGATTTGTCCACCGTCCTTTCGTGATAGCTGAAGTAGGTATTAACCACGAAGGAAGCTATGACAAGGCAATAGAGTGTGTGGATGCCGCAGCAGAGGCAGGCGCTGACTGTGTGAAATTTCAGAGTCATATCACAGAAGCTGAGATGATCCCCGTGGACATGAAACCCGGGCAGATATCAGATGAGCCACTCTGGGACATTATCAAGCGGTGCGAGTTGACTGAGGAGCAGGAGCATCGGATCAGGGACTATTGCCGGAAGAAAGGCATCATATATCTGTGCACACCTTTTTCCAGAGAGGCGGCCGATCGTCTTGACGCCATGGGTGTGGATGCGTTTAAGATCGGTTCCGGTGAGTGCAACAACTTGCCACTCATAGAGCACGTGGCGAGATTTGGCAAGCCCATCATTCTGTCTACCGGGATGAACGACTTGTCGTCCATTAGAGAGTCCGTTGAGGCCATACAGAGATACGATGTGCCTCTGATGCTAATGCACTGTACTTCAATGTATCCGACCCCGTATGATAAGGTCAGATTGGGAGCTATTCCAGAATTGATCGAAGAATTTAGCTTGCCCGTCGGACTCAGCGACCATTCGATAGGCATCTATACTTGTCTGGGAGCGGTGGCGCTTGGTGCTTGTGCACTGGAAAAGCACTTCACGGTCAGCCGCGACTGGCCGGGCCCTGACGTGCCTATTTCCGTCGAACCTGATGAACTGGAAGATCTGGTCAAAGGGTCAGCGGCTGTTTTTGAAGCGCGCGGAGGGCAAAAGGACATTTTGCCGGAGGAGCAACCTGTCATAGATTTTGCCTACGCATCTGTCGTCAGTATTAAGCCCATCAAATCGGGTGAGGAGTTCACGCTCCAAAATGTTTGGGTAATGCGTCCTGGAAACGGGGCAATTCTGGCCAGAGACCTCCAAAAAGTGTTAGGCCTTAGAGCCGGAAGAGACTTGGACAAGCACGTTCAACTGAATCCGCACGACATAGATGGCTGGCAGGCTTAGCGAATATCAAATTCTGGTGACAGGGACTAATGGCTTTCTGGGACGCCGGCTCGTTCATCACCTGCTTGCAGAAGATGCATATGTTGTGGGTCTAGACTTGGCTCCTTTGCCCCTGAACTTCGAAGAACTCAAGCCTGATAAAGGCACTTTGATACACCGGGTCGGAGACGTCAATTCTGCCGAGTTAGCAGAGCAGGCTTTGAAAGAGGTCGAGGGCGGGGGCAGAAGTTATTCTGCTCTTTTTCATCTGTCCGGACTGACCCATGTCGGCAAGTGCACGGACAATCCGTTGATGGCCTTTGATGCAAATGTGGTCCAAGTTGGACGAATGCTGGAGGCGTGCCGCAACAATCGACTCTCCCGGGTCATCTACCCTTCTACCGCCCTGGTTTATGGCGACCATTCGCCAAGCTTGTTAACCGAAGATAACAGGACTCTCCCACGAACAGTCTATGCAGGTACCAAACTGGCTGCTGAGGCAGTAATTCAAGGATATGCAGGATCATACTCATTTTCATGCGATATTGCCCGTCTGAGCAATGTATATGGTTCAGATGCCAATCCAGATACAGCAGTGAACACCGCTTTGAGACAAGCAAGGCAAGGCGGGCCTATTAGACTGACGAATCCTAATCCTCAACGTGACTTCATCTATTGTGAAGACGTGGTCGCGGGGCTTATCCGGCTGCTCACGTCGGGGCAGGAGCCTGGATGTCGTATCTTCAATCTCTCTACCGGCAAGGCCA
>LJTR01000085.1 GCA_001303465.1 Phycisphaerae bacterium SG8_4 | reverse complement strand
TGTTTACGCACCGGACGGGCCGGATGTGGAAAACCACTTAGGACAGATCAAGAGATTCAACGAGAGGCAGGAGAATCCGACAAGCTGGCAGCAGCAGGTTTACACGGGCGACGACTTCCTGAAGAAGATGCTCGCGGAAAAGCGAGGCGATATCGTAGTACTTTCGGGCAACAACCGCAGGAAGGCTGAGTACATCAAGGCCTCAATCGACGCCGGTTTCAACGTTTTCTGTGACAAGCCCATGTGCATAGACCCTCAGGGTTTTAAGCTCCTGGAGCAGGCCTTCGCAACGGCCGATGAAAATGGCCTGCTGCTCTACGACATCATGACCGAGCGATTCAACACCACCTGCCTACTGCAAAAGCTGCTGGTTCTAAACCGGGACCTTTTCGGCCGGATGCAAACCGGCTCACCGGAGGACCCCGCAGTTGTCAAGGAGAGCGTACACCATTTCTTCAAGTATGTCGCAGGAGCGCCGCTCAAGCGGCCCGCCTGGTATTTCGACACGACCCAGCAAGGCGAGGGACTTGTGGATGTCACTACGCACCTGATCGATCTGATGATGTGGACGTGTTTCCCTGATCAGGCGGTTGACTATCGCAACGACGTCGTGATACATAATGCCAGGCGCTGGCCTACCACGCTTACGCGCGCGCAATACGAGAAAGTGACGGGCGTAACAGACTTTCCCGATTATCTCAAAGACGACCTGAACGAAGACGGAGCCCTGCCCTGCTACGCCAACGGCGAGACTACCTTCACGATGAAGGGCATCTGCATGAGACTGTCGGTCACATGGAACTTCGAAGCGCCTGAGGGAAGCAAAGATACACATACGTCGCTGTTTCGAGGCAGCAAAGCCAATGTAATCATCCGCCAGGGCAAGGAGCAGAACTATCGACCGGAAGTGTATGTCGAGCCTGCCGCAGGAGAAGATGCCGGTAAATTAGCCGCTCCTCTAATAAGAGCTGTCGCCAGGCTGCAGGGAGAATTCCCCGGCTTGAAATTCGAGAGGGCCGCAAACGGCTGGCGCATGGTCATACCGGATGAATGCCGGGTCGGCCACGAGGCACACTTTCGACACGTTATGGATGCGTATCTTCGGTACCTGGCCAAGGGCCGGCTGCCCGACTGGGAGGTCCCCTGTATGCTGGCGAAGTATTACATCACTACAAGATCGCTCGAAATGGCCCGGCAGTGACACGAAAAGAGGAGAGCCAACCAATATGGCCCAGGAGCAACCAGCACTGTTGGGCGGTGAAAAGGCCGTCAAATCGGACTCGCCAGATGTTTTTATCTGGCCGATCGTCACAGACCGCCACGAACAAGCCGTTCTGGATGTGCTGAGGGCCCGGCAGATGTCGGGCAATGAAATCACCAAACAGTTCGAGCAGAAATACGCCCGGATGCTCGGCAGAAAACACGGCCTGGCGTATCCCAATGGCACCAGCGCCATCTTGGGCGCCATGTACGGCCTGGGCATCGGCGTCGGCGATGAAGTTATCTGCCCGAGCATAACCTATTGGGCGTCGATAGCGCAGGCGTATAACCTCGGCGCAACACCTGTTTTTGCGGATGTCGATCCCGAGACGATCTGCATCGACCCAAGTGACATAGAGCATCGAATCACGCCGCGAACGAAAGCAATCGTCGTTGTGCATTACGCCAGCATGCCCGCCGACATGGATGCCATAATGAAAATCGCGGAAGCACACAATCTGAAGATTCTCGAAGACTGCTCCCACGCTCACGGAGCGCTGTACAAGGGCAAAGAGGTCGGGACATTCGGCGATGCTGCGGCATTTTCGTTGATGACAGGCAAAGCTTTGGCTGTCGGAGAGGCAGGAATATTCTTCACCGACGAGCGCAAAGTGTACGAGCGGGCGATCCTGTTCGGACATTACATCCGCCATGACCAGATCACACTGGATGAACTCAAGCCCTTCGTCGGACTACCCTGCGGCGGCTACAAACATCGCATGCATCAGTTGAGTTCGGCCTTCGGCCTGGTGCAGTTGGAGCTTTACCCTGAGCAGATGACCGAGATCGACAGGGCGATGAACTACTTCTGCGACCTGCTCGAAGACACCGCCGGGCTCAGGCCAATACGACCGGACAAAGGCACGGGCACAACCAAGGGCGGCTGGTACTATCCGCATTTCAGGTATGTTAGCGAGCAGCTGGGAGGACTTTCGCTTTCGAGATTCAGTAAGGCAATCCAGGCCGAAGGCTCGATCTGCAACCCGGGGTGCAATAAGCCTCTGCATTTGCATCCGCTGTTCACAGAGATGGACGTCTACGGCCACGGCAGGCCGACGCGGATCGCCCACCTCGACGAGTCTGCGACGATCGACCAATACGTCCAGGAGTTGCCGGTCGCCGAGAGCATCGGTCGCCGTGTCTTCGAAATCCCGTGGTTCAAACACTTCGATCGAGAAACGATCGAACAGCACGCCGACGCCTACAAGAAAGTAGTCAAGAACCACAAGGAGCTACTGGCCGGTGACACCGAAGACGACACCGACACAGGCGGATACAGCAGCTTCTTCAGCAGCCGGGACAACACGCGTTAAACAGCAACTCTATTGAGCTGCGACTGCCATAGCTTGCAGCCTGAGCGCCGCCATGGTACACTGTTTTTCCATGAAGAACAGGGTCTTTCATCGTCGTGCCTTTCTAAAATGCACCGCTGGTGCCGCCCTTGGCGCGACAAGTCTTCCTTACGTCATTACGTCATCGGCGCTGGGCAAATCGGGCTCTGTCGCCCCGAGCAGCCGGGTAACAGTCGGCTGCATCGGTCTGGGCAACCAGGGCTCGTCACTGATGCGAGGATTCCTTGGCAAACCGGACGTGCAGATCGTTGCCGTTTGCGATGTCCATTCGACCAAGCGGCAGGGAGCCCGCGAGGTTATCGAGAGACACTACGCACAGAGCCGCAGCAGCGGCGACTACAGAGGTTGTTCGCCATACAATGATTTCCGCGATATGGTCTGTCGATCTGATATCGACGCGGTTACAGTTGCTCCGCCGGATCATTGGCATGTGCCTATCTCGCTGGCTGCCGTCCGGGCAGGTAAGGACATATATCTGGAAAAGCCCATCGGTGTCAGTCTGGGCCAGGCGTGGGCGCTGCGCGAGGCTCTGGGCCGCTACGGCACGGTATTTCAATTCGGCACGCAGCAGCGCTCGGACGCCAGATTCCGCCAGGCTTGCCAGCTGGTTCGAAACGGACGGCTCGGAAGACTTCACACGATCAATGTCTGGTCACCAAGCAGTAACAGCGGCGGTTCGACAACGCCGACGCCGGTTCCGCCCGAACTTGACTACGAGATGTGGCTCGGGCCGGCTCCATCGGCGCCGTACACCAAGGACCGCTGTTCCAATGTCAATCCGTACTTTGCCAGCGCGTCCAAGATCTGGCCTTTCATTCGTGACTACTGCATAGGATGGATCGCCGGCTGGGGCGTCCACCCGCTCGATATCGCCCTGTGGGGTGCCGACAAGGAGCTTCGAGGGATCGTGGAGGTCGAAGGCAAAGGCGTTTTCCCCACCGCCGGGGCCTGCGACACAGCGACCAACTGGAACGTTGCTCTCAACTACCCAGAGAGCGGTGTGAAGATCGACTTTAGGGGCACAGGCGGCAGCAGCGGCCCGGCACCTGCCGAGTGGCGGCGGCGTTACGCCAAGGCCGGCGGCCACGGGACGGTATTTGAAGGCACCGAAGGCTGGATCCACGTCAGGCGCGAACACATCGACGCACATCCGAAATCACTGCTGCAATCGCAGGTCAGCTCCGATGAGATCCAGCTTTACGATAGCAATGACCACATCAGGAATTTCCTGGACTGCGTAAAGACCAGGGCTCGGACCATCTCCGATATCGACGCAGCAGTCAGGGTCGACACCGTCTGCCATCTGAGCGATATCGCAACCCGACTGGAGCTGAGGCTCACATGGGATCCGAAACGCGAGCGATTTGCCAATAACAGAACAGCTAACCGCCTGCTGGTTCGCGCCATGCGCAGCCCGTGGCATCTGTAATTCAAATTGACATTACCGAGAAAGGAAAGGCATAGAAATGGCCGTCAGATTGAGAGATTTAGCTATGGTACTATCTGTTGTCTCATGTGTATCGATGCAGGCCGGTGTTTCGAAAGGCGCAATCACCGACGACGAGTTGCAGAAGATCCGCCAGGCGGTTCCGCGAAGGGCCGCCGCAAAGCCTATCAAGCCGCGCAAGCTGCTGGTCTTCAACCGGGCAAAAGGGCTAGTGCACACCTCCATCCCATACGCCACAAAGGCCATCCAGCTTATGGCCGAAAGAACCGGAGCGTTCGAAGTCGTGGTCAGCGACGAGATGTCCATCTTCAGCCCGGAAGGCCTGGAACAATTCGATGCGATCTGCTTCAACAATTCCAACCGGATGGATTTTAGCGATCCTGCAAAGCGTAAGAGCGTGATGGATTTCGTACGAGGCGGTAAAGGCGTAGTGGGCATCCACGCAGCGACGACCAATTTCTCGAGCGCCGCGCCGGTAGGCGGCGTGGACTGGCCCGAGGGAGCCGAGATGCTGGGCGGAATCTTCGCCGGCCATAACTGGCGATCCGGCCAGGGTCAGTGGGCCGTCAAGATCGACGAGCCGACCCATCCGCTCAACGCTGCATTCGGCGGCAGAAGTTTCAGGATCGCCGACGAAATCTACCAGTACAGCAATTTTCAGAAGGACAGCGTCCGGGTGCTCCTGAGCCTGGATTTCTCCGATCCCAAAACAGCCGGCGTCAAGAAGGATCAGACCTATGTCCCCATATCCTGGGTCCGCGATTGGGGCAAGGGTCGAGTGTTCTACTGCTCGCTGGGCCACGACAACCACGTCTTCTGGGATGCCGCGGTGCTAAAGCATTATCTCGACGGGATGCAGTTCGCACTGGGCGACCTGCCGATCGACACAGGCCCGCGCAGTCCAAACTACCCGGTGAGGACCCGCGGTGAGCAACAGGACATCCACGAGGACTGGGGAAGCCTGACCTGGCTGGCCGGTACAAACTACGGGAACGCTGACGGACTGGTTCTTGGACACGTCACTATCAAGTCAGGCAAATCCAATCCGCGACACCGACACCCCAGGTGTGAGGAGGTACTCTATATGTTGAAAGGAAAGATAGTACACAGCCTGGGCAACGAGATCTTTACCCTGTCGGCAGGTGACACCATAACCATCCCGGCGGGCGTCTTCCACGATGCGAAATGCATCGGTGAAGAAAATGCCGAGATGATTGTGGCTTACTCAGAAGGGGTACGCCTTTTTGAATTGGAGTCCGACGTCTCACAGTAGGTCGACCGCTGTCGCTCCGCCGCAAATACTTGTGGCAATTCTCCGCGCACTTTGTTATAGTGCTCGGGTATGGGTGTTGCCCCGGCTGCAAGAGAGGCATCGGGTCGCTGCGGCCGGCTAGAGAAGCTGATGTTTAGCAAGCCACAAAGGTCCTTTTGTGAGGTACAGATGATAGCAGGAAAAATCGTCCCGAAAGTCTTATTCTGTATCATGTTTTGCTGTCTGTCTCAATCCACCTGCCCCAGACTTCTCGCCAATGAGAAATTCGAATCCGAGGTCTATACGCCCCCACCCGGGCGATTGGCCAAGGCGAAGGCAAATCTCGAACTTGTCGACTTCGCCGCCATGAAGATGGCGATCGAAGATCTGACGAAGAACTTTCCCGATAAGTACAAGGACGGCCTGGAATATCTAAGAGCAATTGAAATTTGGCAGCAGCGTGCAGCAGAGATCAAAGACGCGCTCGATCGCGGCGATAGAGCAGCGGCCGCGCAGGTCGATGAAATCGTGGCGCTCCAGCAAAAAGCCCTTCTTTCCAACCCCCTGCTTGACTTCGACAAGATGCTGCTGATCAAACGAAAACCACTCGGCGATCCGAGGAGGTCAAAGGGAGATCCCGAGAACGACAAGGGCCTGGGCAAGTTCCTCGGCATACCGCAGCAGAGTTCATGGCAGCTTCACACCATGACCGACACGGACGGCTGGGAAAATGAAATCGCCCTTCTCTCATCGGTCAATCCGAGAGGCTCGCTTACGACCATCCACAGGCCAACGGGCGGACGGCTCGTCAACGAAATGGACCTTCATTACGACGCGGAAAAGATGATGTTCTCGATGCCTGACAACCGCGGACTCTGGCAGATATTCGAGATCAACGTCGACGGTACGAATCTGCGTCAGGTCTCGCCCGACGATCAGCCGGACGTGCACAACTTCGACTCGTGCTATATGCCCAACGGCAACATCGCGTTCATCTCCACCGCCCCGTTCCAGGGTGTCCCGTGCAACGCATCGGTAAACGTGGGAATGATGTACATAATGGACGCACCGGGCAACAATATCCGTCAGGTCTGCTTCGAGCAGGACCACAACTTCTGCCCCACTGTCATGCACGACGGGCGCATCCTCTACCTGCGATGGGAATACACCGACATCCCGCACGTATGGGCGCGATTCCTGTTCACGATGAATCCCGACGGGACCACACAGAGAGAATACTACGGCAGCGGTGGTTACTGGCCCAACGGGATCTTCTTTGCCCGCCCCGTGCCGGGACATCCGACGAAAATCGCAGGCATTGTCACCGGCCATCACGTCGGACGCGTGGGCGAGCTGGTCGTCCTCGAACCAGGCCTGGGCCGATACGCAACCGACGGAGTCGTACAGCGAATTCCGGGGCGCAATCAGCAAGTCGCCCCCCTGATCGAGGACAAGCTGACCCTCGATACATGGCCCAAGTTCCTGCATCCCTGGCCCTTGAATGAAAACTACTTCCTGGTCGCCTGCAAACCCACGCCTGATGACCTCTGGGGCATCTATCTGGTCGACACATTCGACAACATCGTGCTGGTCAAGGAAGTCGAAGGCTACGCCCTGCTCGAACCGGTTCCACTGCGCAAGATCAAGCGGCAACCTGTGATTCCTGACAAAGTTGATCTCAGCCGGAAAGATGCTATTGTCTATCTTGAGAACATTTACCAGGGTCCGGGCCTAAAAGGCGTGCCCCACGGCGCGGTCAAGAAGCTGCGTTTGTTCACCTATCATTTTGCGTATCACAAGATCGCCGGGATTAACCACCGCGTCGGCGTCGACGGCCCGTGGGAGCCGAAACGCGTTCTCGGCACGGTGCCTGTTGAAACCGACGGCTCGGCCATGTTCCGCATCCCGGCCAACACTCCCATATCGATCCAGCCGCTCGATGCCGAGGGCAAGGCGCTGCAGTTGATGCGAAGCTGGATGACAGCCATGCCGGGGGAGATTCTCTCGTGTGTCGGATGCCACCAGAAACAGAATGCCGGACCGCCGAGCCGACAGACTATTGCCGCACGCAAGGTTGCCGCCGAAATCGAACCCTGGCGCGGACCGGTCAGAGGTTTCAGCTTCAGTCGGGAGGTGCAGCCCGTACTCGACAAATACTGTGTGGGCTGCCACAATGGCGAGCGGCGAGCCGATGGGCAGCGAATTCCCGATCTGCGCGCCGAGCAGGGTCTGTACGTGACTTTGAAAAACAATGATCCGAGACCGAGATTCATCTCCGGCACGCCAAGGGCCGAGCTTGTCGGAAAATATGGCGGGGTGTTCGATCCTTCGTATGTCGAACTGCGGCGTCTCGTCCGGGTCGGAGGTTTCGAAAGTGATCTCCGCCTGCTTAGCCCCGGTGAATTCCACGCCGATTCGAGCGAGCTTTTTCAGATGCTGCGCAAGGGTCATCACGGCGTCGATCTCGACGACGAAGCATGGGACAGGCTGACGGTGTGGATCGATTTGAATACCCCCTGCCACGGGACCTGGGGGGAGATCGTTGGTCTTGAAAGGACACAGAACGATCACCGCAGGCGGCGCGACCTGCGAAGTCTCTACGGCGGCATCGTCGAGGATCCCGAGATCTATCCCGATGTACCCACAAGCAAAGTTGAACCAATCATACCGAATCATGCGGTCAGAGCCGCAGCGGAGGTGCCCGAAGTTGCCGGTTGGCCGTTCGATTCTGTCGAGGCCGAACGACGTCAGGCAGCCGCCGGCTCAGCCAATCGCACGATTGACCTTGGCGGCGGCGTCGAACTTCAGCTTGTCCGCGTTCCCGCCGGCGAGTTTGTTATGGGCGATTCAAGAGGCTGCAGCGACGAGCGACCGGTTGCGCGAGTCAAAATTGCCAAGCCATTCTGGATGGGCAAATTCGAGATTACAAACGAGCAGTACGCGAGATTCGATCCGTCTCACGACAGCAAATTCGAGCACAAGGGCTCCTGGATCTTCAGCGAGAGGCATCTCGGATGGCTGCTCAACGAGCCGAAGCAACCAGTCGTGCGCGTTTCGGGGCAGGAGGCGGCAGCGTTTTGCCAGTGGCTAAGCGCCAGGTGCGGCCAAGAGGTGTCCCTGCCCACTGAAGCTCAATGGGAATGGGCCTGCCGGGCGGGGACCGCAAGTGCCTTTCACTATGGTGACACAGACGATGATTTCTCTGGGTCTGCAAATATGGCTGACGTGACCATCAGGGAATTGGCATACGACACCGACGGCAGGTACACGATGGATCTGGTCCCCCGGGAGACCCGGTTCGATGATGGTAGACTTGTTACCACTGAGGTCGGCCGGTACAGGCCCAACGCATGGGGCCTGCACGATATGCACGGCAACGTTTGGGAATGGACCAGATCCGAATATGAACCTTATCCTTACAGACCAGACGACGGTCGCAACGGCATTCGTGCATACGGCAGAAAGACCGCAAGGGGCGGCTCCTGGCGAGACAGGCCAAAGTACTGCCGTTCGGCCGTTCGGCTGAGCTACCCGGCGTGGCAGAAGGTGTACAACGTCGGTTTTAGAATAGTAGTCGAATCTAACGATCGGACCGAGCGACTTGCGAGCAGTAAATGACGAGGACGTTGAGCATGAGGCGCAGCAAAGCTAGCTGTGGGATAATGGCCAGGACATTGGCAATCTTGATGCCGATTGTCGCCGGCTGCAGCGCGCCTGAAAAATCGGGCTCCGAGTTGACGAGTCCTGCTGAGTCGACCGGCCCGCAAGTCGCCTCACCGTCGACCGTAAGAACATATGATCTTCGGCGCTTCGCGGCTGACTCTCCATTCGATACGAAGTATGAATCGCCCGTGCCTGAAAAGGCAAAGCGCCTCTGGGCGCGGTCTTATCTGTGGGAGAAGGCACCGGAGTTGGTGGTGGGCAAATGGCTGACCGACAAACCTGAGACTGAGGGCAAGTACCTTCTAATTGAGTTCTGGGCCACCTGGTGCCGACAGTGCAGGCTTGCAACCCCCAGGCTCAATGAGTTGCACCGAAGGTTCGGCAGTGAGCTGGTGATAATCGGTATATCCGACGAGAGCGAACAAGTCGTGCGCGGGCTCAGGGAGCCGGCCATGGATTTCCATGTTGCGATTGACACGCAGGCCCGCATGAAAGAAAAAATGGGTGTATTTGGAATTCCCCACGCTATAATTGTGGAGCCCGATGGGTACGTAGTGTGGGAGGGATTCCCGCTCTTGAAAGGGCATGAGCTGACCGAGCAGGTGGTCGAGAGGATACTCGAGGTTGGCGCCAATCGCCGGGCGGCAGTCGGTAATGGCTCTTAGGGGCAAATGATCGAAGTCAAGGCCATACAGTTGTTTGACGTATCGGAGAAACAGTCAGGTTATTGAGGAAATTATGATGATGTCCAAGAACAGACGACAAGCGAGTTCAATTGCCGCAGCGGCAGTATCTTTTGGTTTAGTCCTCCTGCTGGGCGGCGGCCCGGCAGGGCTTGCTGCAAACACCGACGGCAAATACCTATCACCGCTGGAGATAGTAGCCGACAGTTCAGGTGGGACGCTGTACATCGCTGAGGCTACGGCCGATCAGATCGCGGTTCTTGACGTAGGCAGCCTGAAAGTAACCAAGACCATTTCGCTTGCCGCACCGCCCAGCGGACTGGCGCTGGCTCCGGATGGCTCGAGACTCTATGTCACCGGCGCCGCACCTGACGGCCGCGTCTTTGTCATCAACACGAAGAACGGCAAGGTGACCGACAGATTTCGTGCCGGACACACGCCCGTTGCGCCGGTGGTCAGCCCCGACGGCAAGAAACTCTACGTCTGCAACAAGTTCAACGATGACGTCTCTGTCCTGGATTCAGCCTCCGGCAAGCAAATGGCAAGAATCCCCGTCAGGCGTGAGCCTCTCGCCGCTGCAATCACAGCTGATGGCAAGACCCTTTTTGTCGCCAACCATCTGCCCGCAGGTGCAACTGACGGCGATTATGCCGCAGCGGAAGTCTCCGTAATTGACACGGCGGCAAACAAGGTCGTCAATTCCATCAAGCTTCCGAACGGCAGCGCCTCGCTGCACGACGTCACAGTCTCTCCAGATGGTCAACACGCCTATGTTACCCATATCCTCGCTCGCTATCAGCTTCCCACCACGCAGCTCGAACGCGGCTGGATGAATACCAATGCCCTGACGATCATTGATGTGCCCGGTAAGAAGTTTGTCAACACGGTCCTTCTCGACGACGTCGACCTCGGCGCGGCCAATCCCTGGGCCGTCGCCTGCACCGCCGACGGAAAGTATATCTGTGTGACCACAGCCGGCACTCATGAACTGAGCGTCATCGACAGAGAGCGACTTCACGACAAGGTTGACAAAGCAGGCAGAGGCGAAAAGGTCTCCGATGCCACTTCTTCGGCGGACGATGTGCCCAACGATCTTTCGTTCCTGGTCACACTAAAGAGAAGACTAAAACTCTCCGGAAAGGGCCCCCGCGGCCTGGCGATGATTGGCACCAAGGCATACATAGCCGAATACTACAGTGACAGCCTCGGCATGGTGGACATCAACCCCGATCTCAGAGCAAAAGCCCAGTCAGCTCCGTTGGGTCCGAAGAGGTCTATCAGCACCATCCGGCAAGGTGAGATATTCTTTCATGACGCCGAATTATGCTTCCAGAAATGGCAGAGCTGCGCGAGTTGCCACCCCGGGGATGCGAGAAGTCACGCTCTCAACTGGGATCTCATGAACGACGGACTCGGCAATCCGAAGAATACGAAGAGTCTTCTCCTGGCCCACAAGACCCCACCATCAATGGGCCTCGGCGTTCGAGCTGATGCTGAAACAGCCGTTCGTGCCGGCATCAGGCACATTCAATTCGCTGTTCGCCCCG
>LJTR01000084.1 GCA_001303465.1 Phycisphaerae bacterium SG8_4 | reverse complement strand
CTCAGGCTCGGGTTCAGGCTCAGGCTCAGGTTTAGGTTTAGGTTTAGGTTTAGGCTCAGGTTTTGGCTCTTGTGGAATCGCCACTATCGTCTCATCCGGTGGCGATTCTTCCGCTATGACCGCCGGCTCAGGAAGTACTTCAACCTCTTGCGTTGTCGTTTCCTGTTCGGCCTGTTCTGGCTGCGCTTCGGTAACCGTCGCTTTCGCCACGACAGTCTCAACAGCCTTCGCCTTGGCCTTCTTTTTCCTTTTGACTCGGACTTTTTTCAAATCCACCTTCTGAGACGTCTCAACGGTGGTGATGTTCTCGCCTTCGCTAAACCATTCCTTGATAGTCGCCGCCAGACCGGCTTTGATCACGGACATGTGGTTCTTAATGTCGAGACCCTCATCCTGGCACTTCTTGACAATGGCAGAACTCTTGACACCAAGTTCTTTGGCTAAAATGTAGACCCTTGTGCTGGCCAAGGACAAATCTCCAATCTGATTTCTGTCTCGTTGCGCCGTATCTCCGGTGAGATGCGCACGCTATTTGCTGTCTCCTGCTTCGCTCTTCTGAGCAAGTTGCTCCTGCGTTTCTTCTGGTTTCGACTCCTCAGCCAGGCGTTCAACCTCCTTGGCCGCCGCGGCAATCAGCTTATGAGCGAGGTCGGATTCAATCTTCAACTCGCTGATCAAAGGCTCGGCGCCTACGTCGTCCATGTCTGCGAGCGATATAACACCCAATGCTATCAGCTTGTCAACCACAGTCTCGTCGGCGCCTTCTACGGTTTTGACGCAATTCGCCAGAAGCTCAATGCCCTGATTGTATTCATCCGGTGTCAGTATATCGATATCCCAGCCGGTCAATCTGGCTGCAAGTCGGACATTTTGTCCGTGTTTGCCGATTGCCAGACTGAGTTGATCTTCGTCCACGACCACTGTCGCCCGGCCAAGCTCAAAGCACAAGGCGATCTCGCTGACTTTCGCCGGCATCAACGCATTTGACACAAGTACCTGGGACGATTCATTCCAGCGAACAATATCTATTTTCTCTCCGCCAAGCTCCTCGACTATGCTCTTTATCCTGCTGCCACGTACGCCCACACAGGCTCCGACGGGATCGACCTTTTCGTCGAAGGACGTTACCGCGACCTTGGTTCGGTAACCAGCCTCTCGAGCAAGCGCCCGGATCTCAATGATCTTTTCGCTGATCTCGGGCACCTCCAGGGCGAACAGTCTGCGGATGAAATCGGGATGGGTCCGCGAGAGGATGATTCTGACCTGATTGGAAGTTTCCTTCACGTCAAGAATCAGGCACCTGACTCTCTCGCCCACACGATGCGTCTGACCCATTATCTGCTCGCCTTTCGGCATGTGACCTTCGGTCCAGCGGTCAAGGTTGACTACCAACATTCCACTGTCATACCGCACGACGGTGCCACTTATGATCTCTCCCTTTCTCTGAACGAACTCGCTGTAAATACTGTCTCTCTCGTCAGCTCGAATCTTCTGGATCATTACCTGCTTGGCGGTCTGAGCGGGAATTCGGCCAAGCTGCCTGATGTCGATCTGGACTTCGTCCTTGAAAGCGCTGATCTCGCCCGTGCCCCGATCTATGCTTACCTCAATGTCGCAATCAGGCTCACCGAAGTGCTTTCTCGCCGCCGAAATCATAGCTTCTTCCAGGTCTACGAATATCGATTCCTTATCGATGTTCTTGTCGCGGGCGATGTTCTCCACGATTCTCAATAATTCCTGATTCATCGTCTTCTTCTTCCTGACTAAGCTCTATACCCCGGCCTGCTAAAGACGCTGCCGAACAAAAAAATGGAAACCAGCCAGGTTTCCACTTCAACCGGAAGTCACGAAAAAAACAGACTCCCTTAAGCCAAAAAACGAATAGAGGTCCTGTTTTCGTCCTACATCATCTGCCTCCGGCAGGGGACCCGAACTTGCAACTTCTCATGCAAGCGGGAACCCGAGAAAAAAACCTCAATCGTTTCCCAATACTGAAGCAGAAACAGCGATCGCCAAGCCACAACACGTGCGTAAAAACAGCCGCGTAGATCCGTTGTTCGTCTACTTAGCACTGTTCGCTAGTCCTGTAAAACCCATTTCAAATACCTCATCCGGTTCAACACTTAGCTTCGTTTGCTGTTAATCCTTACTAGTAAAACTCTTATCATAATCGTCAAATCCGACAAGAGCAATAATTTTTTTATCAAATTTAGATAATTTTTAGATCCGACCGTCGACGCCAGATCGATTGAGCGGCGAAAGACCCTCGGTTCCCATAAAAAAAAGGATTTGTGGCCCGTAACTGACGTTTATGGCAATCCCGTGACACGCCCGGCGGCGTTGCTCAGGCGCCTGGAATCACCCGATTTGACGCTCGCCGAACAATTTCAAGGCAAAGATTGTCCGGCCAGAGGCTGAGATTCTGGCTTGAGGGGGCAAATCTCTGCCTCCGGGGCCCGGGCTGTTTTTCACGGTCTTCGGCAGCGGCGAATCCACCCTCGAGTCATTTCGGAACAACCGGTTTGTTCTGTTTGGGTCGATATATCTGGAAAAGCCCAGCGCGGTCGCCGCTATGATGCGGGAACCAGATGAGCGGTCATCTTAGCTTTGCCGATGGTGATTTTGTCGATCCGCACTTTTCTGTCGTCAACCTTGAATACCGGTTCAAATGGTGCGTCGTTAAGCAAGGACTCGGCTATCTTGGTCTGGACCGCTTCTGTGTCTATTGGCAGGTTGGCAATCCTCTGCAGATACATCTTCTTGGCCGTTAGCTTTGCGATCGGTGTAACGTTCATCGCACCGATCTTGAATTTTGAGACGTGGAAGGTCAACAATCCCTCCTCGTCAATCTTGGGCTTGATCTCGATGGTGACGACAAATTCGGCGCCTTTGATGCTTGCGGTAGCCATCAGCAGCGCAGATCCGGGCGTGAAAACCACCGCAGGCGCGTACAGCATTACCCCCTGCGACATTTTTGGCCAGCCCCAGCCGGCGACTACTTCGTTTATTCCTTTCTGGGTTATCACCACCACGAACGGCTGGCCTCGCTGTGCGCCGTTGTAGATTTGCGGCGACAGTTCATGAGTCAGGTACGGGCTCACCTGGCCGGGCTCGTAGCCGGCGGAGTCAAAATCTGTCGGATCATAGCCGCCCGGCTTGTGGAGCAGCAGGCCAAAGATGACGGCTGCTACAACCAGATCAACGAAAAGCCAGCAGAGGAGTTTGCCGGTTCTTGAGACGCGGCGATTTTTTGAATCTGCTTTGATATGTCCTATTTCTCTCTTGCTCGAAATCATCCGTGTGATTATAGTAACTGCGCTGTTCTGGTAAAAAGGTTTTTCCAAAGTATGAGGGCCTAAGAAATGGCAAGTCATTTTGCTGACCGCCTCTATGAGGCAGTGAAAACCAAGAAGACATCGTTAATTGTCGGGCTGGACCCGGTTTACAGCAGGCTGCCTGCAGCGATAAGGGGTCATCGTGAGATGAACGACGAGTTCGACGCCGCTGCCGCGGTCGACGCGATTTTCGATTTCTGCACTCAGGTCATGCGCATTGTTGCGCCGATGGTCCCGGCCGTAAAGATAAACATCGCCTATTTCGAGAAGTATCTTTGGGAAGGTATGGAGACCTACTACAATCTGATTACTGAGGCCGACGATTTGGGGCTGGAGATTATCGGCGATGTCAAGCGCGGCGACATCGGCCACACGGCCGAACAGTATGCCGCTGCCCATCTGGAGAATCCTGAGATGGCCGGGCTGGAAGACACTCTCGCGCCCGATGCGATAACCATCAACAGTTACACGGGAAGTGACGGTATCGAGCCGTTCGCGGCAATGGCCGACAAGCAGGGCAAGGGTATTTTTGTGCTGGTTAGGACCAGCAATCCTTCCGCAGGGGTCGTTCAGGATTTCGCAGATGCCGACGGGGTGAGAATGTATGAGAAGGTCGCTGAAGTTGTCGCTGGAATCGCCAACAAAGACGGACGAATTGGAGATTGCGGCTACAGCAACATAGGAATGGTCGTGGGAGGCACGGCGCCGGAGGTGACAACCGCTCTGCGCCACAGATACGACAAAGTGTGGTTCCTCGTGCCCGGCTACGGTTCACAGGGGGCATCCGGGGCCGACTGCGTGCGGTTTTGCAAGCCCGACGGATCGGGAGCACTGATAAACGCCTCACGGTCGATAATCTATGCTTACGAGAAGCCGAAATACAGAGAACAGTTCGGCGACGACTGGAAGCGGTGCGTCGAGCAGGCCGTAATCGACGCGAAAGTCGACCTGGCAAACGCCATGCAGACCTTGCTGTAAGAATCATGTCGATATGGTGTGAGAGACCGGACTAGGCTGGATTTTGCCTGAAGCTCTCCGGCAGAATTTCTATGCAGAGCTAAAAACACATGCCAGATCCCAGCCACAATTTTGCCGGCAAGAAAGTTCTGGTTATGGGCTTGGGGCGTTTCGGCGGCGGAGTTGATGTCGCCAAGTTTGCCGCAAGGGCGGCAGCGCGCGTCACAGTGACAGATCTGGCTTCGGCTGAGCAGCTGAGCGATTCGATAGCCAAGCTCGGAGATCTTGGTAATATCGAGTTTCATCTCGGCTCGCATGAGGCGGCTGATTTTGAGCAGTCGGACATTATCGTGGCCAATCCTGCCGTGCCCGGTGACAATGAGTTTCTCGAGCTGGCCCGCCGGGCCGATAGGCTCATCACATCCCAGATAAATATCTTCTTCGAATTGTGTCCGGCGCAGATAATCGGGATAACAGGAGCCAACGGTAAAAGCACAACTGCCGCACTAACGGCACATCTACTCGAGAGTACGAGCGACGAGCGACGAGGGACAAGCGACGAAAACATCTGGCTCAGCGGCAACATAGGCGATCGACCGCTGTTGACCACTCTGGAGCAGATCGGCCCCGATGATCTTGTCGTCTTGGAGCTGTCGAGTTTTCAACTGGAGCAATTGGCACAAATCCGAAAAGCGCCGAAGGTCGCACTTCTGACGAATTTGACGCCGAACCATCTCGACCGCCACGGGACGTTCGCCAATTATTGTCTCGCGAAGGAAACAATCTTCAAGTTTCAGCAGTTGGATAGAGATTGCCCCGCTGTTTCGATTTTCAATTCCGAGGACAAGATTGGCGCCGAATGGTACGAGAGATATCGGACAGATGCCGGCAGAATGTGCATCCGGTTCTCAGCGGACGACGTAAGCGAAGATATTTGCGGCGCCTTCGCTTTGCCCGGCCGGGTGAATCGTTCGAACCTTGCCGCCGCCGTCGCCGTTGCCAGGCATTTTGGCGTTGATGATACACGGATCAAGGCTTGCCTGCCGAGCTTCAAGGGGTTGCCCCACCGACTGGAGTTCGTTGAAGATATAGACGGCGTTCGATGGTACAACGATTCGATCGCAACTACGCCGCAGAGTGCGATCGCGGCCCTGGAGGCGTTCGACGAGCCGATCATAATCATCGCAGGCGGCTATGATAAGAAGCTGCCTTTCGACGAGCTTGGCGAGGCGATCACCCAGAAAGCCAAAGCCGCTATCCTGATCGGTCAGACCGCCTCGAGCATAGCGTCGACAATACATGAGACGAAAATAGAGTTTGTCAACTCACTCGCTGAAGCCGTTGAGATGGCTCGCAGCCTTGCCGATGCCGGTGATGTTGTCCTGTTAAGTCCGGCCTGTGCAAGCTACGACATGTTCGAGAATTTCCAGCATCGCGGCGGCGCGTTTATGAAACTCGTGCGAGCACTTGCAGATGACAGGGCGGGTTCTCGAAGCCGGATCACGTAAGGCCGTGTGCGGCTGTCACAACCGGTGGTTTGGAGATTGCCGCTGCGATACTCTCCGTTCATTCTTCCGCGTGTTCCCTTCAAAAGCCACAAGCAGCAGGGCCGGCAGAATAAGCAGGTCGCCGGCCAGGGCGGCAATGAATCCGATGCAGGCCAGGTGTGCGAAGTTTCTGGTCATGGGTATAGTGCTGGTCATGCATGTTCCAAAACATGAAACAAAAACAACGGTAGTGATGACCAACGCCCTTCCAACCGCGTCAAAACTGCGTTTGACTGCCCTCTCGGCATCGCCGCATTCTCTAAATTCCGTGCGGAAACGCGTCATGAAATGGATGGTATCATCGACAGCGATTCCAAGGCAAATCGTAAACACCAGTACACTCATGGTCTGCAACGATCCTGTCGTAAAGAAGAGATAAGCACTGATAGTCGCCAGCGGAAAGATATTTGGAATGAGGCAGATCACGCCGTAGCGCAGCGAGCGAAATTCGAGTGTGATGATGCCAAAGATGATAATGGCCGCCAGGCCGAGGCTCTTGGCGAGATCGACATTTATCTTGTGAAGACTGCGCGAGATAACCAAAGGTACGCCCGTCAAACGCAATCTTATCGGTTCGTATCTCGCCGAGAGTTCTGCCAGAGACTGCTCGATGCGCAAAAAGGCCGGGATACTCTCCGAAGCCCCCAGGATCGGACACCTTGCATTGACCACGGCGCAGCCGTGATTGAAATGAATGAACTTCTCGACCAGATCTTTGGGAAACAGCGACAGAAGCGCAAGGCTGATCTGGCTCTGCCTCGGCTGGCCCCCGATGCTTTGGGCCAGATTGAGCGCCGAGATCGGATAGCTGGTAAACGGATCGTCTTCGAAGATGGTGTGAACATCCTGGAGGGCATCGGCGAGATGGGCGGGAACTTCGTTCGGGTCCGGCCAATCCACCCAGGCGTGAATCATGCCGCCTCCGCCAAAATCCTGCGCGAATACACTCAACGCCCGCATAGAGTCACTCTGAGGCGGGTAAAACTGTATATCTACGTCGGGTCTCAGTTTCAGAACAGAAGCGGTCAGCGCACTGGTGATCAGCACGCTGAAAATCGTAATAGGCATAGGCCTGGCAGACACGCCCCGGCCCACCCAGTCGAAGAAGTAGTCCCAGCTACTGGCCTGCTCTGATTTTGCCACTGCCACGCAGCGCCTGCCCAGAAAGGTCCCCGACAGCAGGGGCACGAGGGCCATCACGGCGACAAAAGTCAATACACACCCCATCGCACAGCAGCCACCAAAGTCGCGCACCGACGGACGGCTCGCAAGCAGCAGCGAGCCGAAGCCTGCCGCCGTCGTCAGCGAGGTCAATGCACAGGCGATTCCGATCCGGCGAATGGCCAGGATGGCGCCTGATCTTGCACTGCTGCCGGCCTCAACTTCACGCCGCATGTGCAGCATCAAATGAACCGAGTCTGTAAAACCGATAGCTGTAAGCAGGGCTGGCATAGCCGAGCCGAGCATAGTCAGTTCGATCCCAATCCACCCCATAGCTCCCAGTGTCCAGACGGTCCCGAAGATGTGTGGGGTAGATGTAATAATAACCGCACTGAAATTTCGCAACAGCAGTATCCCGATAACGAGTGTAACACAGCACGCAATGACAGGCAGTTTGATCCTCTGGCTGCGCATCTCGGCAAACCAGTCCGTCATCAGTGCCGGCGACCCGGTGACAAGCACTTCGAGGCTGTGCTCGGCCGCGATGGTCCGGGCTATATGCCGGATATATCCAACTGTTGGGAACAGCTCGTCGACAGTTGACAATTCTTTGAGTCGCACAATCACTACGGTAATTGCGGCATTCGGCGAAATTAGTTGCCCGCCGATCAATGGATGAGCCAACGCCTCGGCACGCGCCTGTTGCAGCGCGCCGGTGTCGGATGGATCTGCCGGAAGGAGCCGGTGTGGGATTGCCCCGGAAACCACAGGGACGTCATCGATACTGTAGATGTATGCTACGCCTTTGATTTCACGCATCCGGGACACCAGGTGCCTCAGTGCCGTCACGGCCTCGGGCGTGAAGATATCATCTGTCTTTACGAGCACGACACAGGCTTGCCCGTCAGGTTCAAATTCGCTGTAGAATTCTTCCAGTACCTTCCAGTCGGTATCATCACCGCGGACATCCGAGCTGGGATTCATCGAGTAATCGAGCCGGCTTATTCCCACAAGTGCAACTGTAGTCAGAAGAACCACCAAGCCGCAGACCAGCCTTCGGTGACTATCAATTATATCCGCGATCCAATTCAATCGACTCGACCTCCAACACAAGACGCCCTATTGTTTGTCATTCGAAATTGGCCGAGTTGGCCGTGAGAACGAGCCTAACTTCTTCGTCAATTAGGAGCATAAGATACCTTATGATTCTGAGCGAAGCGAAGGATATCTCCATCTGCAGGACAACTCCTCCGACTTCGCTCAGGATGACGGGGACAATCAGCCCGTCTGAGTCATCAGACTATTCTTCCAGTATGGTATAATCCTCCGGAATGTTTGGCTCAAAGATCTCGGCATCAAGCTGAACATTCCACTCGAATTCACCTGCCAGAAGTTCCGCCTTTACCGGCTTTCCGCCGGTGAAAGTCGTGATTGTCTTGTCGGTGGTAATAGCATCGGCCTCTATGACGACAGGCAAATAGGTTTCGACATCGACCCACATTCGCATCACCACAGAATCAAGTTCAACAGGAGCAACCACCAGCTCATTACCTCTGATCTCAAGCCCCTCAACCTCGACGCCGTCGATTGACTTGCGGCCAAGTTCCACATACTGGCTTGACTTTATCAGGTTTGCCACCCCTTCGGGAGTCATCTGGTGCAGTACCTTCTTTTCCACCTCCGTGAGCGGCTTACGGGTGCACTGCTTGAGTGCAGGTATGATCGTGACACACTCATTGGCTTTCAGGAGCCAGTAAGTATGTGACAAGGGTTGTCCATCCTTAACCATGTCTTCTCTGACGCCGTATTCAGAAGAAGCATATTTTATCACTTCCGATGTCCCCAGGAAGGGAAGCTCTTTGGCTTCGCATGTGAGTGTCCGTGTCTCCCGACTTGTAATGGTGCGCGCGTTTTCTATCGTCTCGATTACTCTGGCCCAAGCGATCGTTGTTCCGTCAATCGAACCACCCAGATAATGCGAGGTGACGAGCGCTGCAATGATTACCGCCACGGCTGCGGCGAGCTTTGTTATTCTACTTTTCATGATGATTCTCCATATCTGTTGGCCCTTTGTTCGCTGTTCGCTCGTTAGCTCGGCCAATCTCTCTTTTGCTCGATCCAGATCGCGGGCAGCTACCTCGGACCTTGGCCGAAATTGCGAAATCTCTTCAAAACAATGCTCTATTCTCTTCTGATCCATCTGCGGCATAACATCACCTCATAGTGACGCCACGTTTGTCTAATCCGGACTATCCGTTCTGACTGGTCAGGATTTCCCTAAGCTCAGCCATGGCCTTGGCGCAAACGGAGCGCATATGTTGCGGCTTCTTGCCGAGCCGTCTGGCGATCTCCTCATACGACATCTGCTCGACATATCGCATCACAACCACATTCCGGGCCAAATCATTCAATCTAGATGAAGCATCGAGTACTTGCTCAAGCTCTTCGGCCCGGATCATTATCCCGGCGGCCGACATCACATCCGCTGCCGGGCAGTTCTCTTCTGACAGTTGGCACGTTGTTTTGCGTTTCCTGCGCCACTCGAACGCAAGGTTGACGGCCGCGCGGTGAGCGTATGCAAAAGGATCCTGTGCCTTGTCGAAACCATTGGAATTCCACAGCCTTAGAAGCAGTTCCTGCAGCAGATCGCCTACCACGTCTTCGCGGCGTGTCAATCGCCCGAGAAGCCGGTGGAGCTGCGGCCCCGAGGTGTCAAGCAATTGCAGGATCTTTTGTTGCCGCTCGATCAAAGACTGTCCTCGATATCGACTTTCGTAGCTACTTTGCCATGGCTTTCACGATTATAGATGAAAGAAGCCCATCCGGCGCACCTAATTTTCCGCCAGGATTCCTGCGACATGGGACAAAAAGGCCGAGCCAATCGTTCCTGAGCACTGTCTGAGGAATCAGCCCAGCTGCAGTTGTTAGGCCACCACTATCTCTTGAAGCTATTGCGAGTCTCCTCGGCAATCTGTGGCAAATCATTGCAGGTTATGGATTCCGGAGCTTTCCAGTCGTCGCCAAGTTTGACTTCATCTACAGAAGGCATGATCGAAGATGGTCGCTTTTCCCCTTGTGTGCCTTTTCTGCTTTCATATCGAGACCTCTCGCTATCTGATGCTCAGTATTCTTATCCATTCAAAGCCTTGGCCAGTTGTCGAAACCGCCGCCGGACCAACTGTCACTACCATATAGTCTGCGCCACGGTCTGAAAATGTGTCGCGAAGAATCCGATGTTTGTGGTCCATTGTGTGGTTATAGGAATTACTGCGCAGACGTCTGAAAAAAATGGAAAAAAGCTTCAAGCTCGTTTTCCACAATTGGACGCGGAAAACGCAGTAACTGTCACTATCAATCTGTTAAGCTGCGGTTTTCCCCGACCGACTCAGTGAAGTACTCCTATAAATCTGCCGATTTGCGAGCAGTTAGAGTAAGAGAGTTCGAGTACCTGGAGCATTTACAATGGACATAGACAACGAGCGGAGACGAGAGCACAGACTGCGTTATTATTGGCCCATTTGGTTCGCCGAGAATCCCGACAGCATGCTTTCACAAGGGCAGATGGTCGATATTTCCAGCACGGGGGCGGCGTTCACCTGCTATGCCGAAGAGGGTTGCCCGCATCCCGGTCAGCACATCACCGCTCGTTTCAGTGTTCCCCATTACGAAGCCGACGAGGCCTTCGATATGGCTAACTTCACCCGGTGGGGTCAGGTCTGTCGGGTCGAGAACGTAAACAGCTTCTTACGCCGAGTCGCGGTTCAGTTTGCCGAACCATTGCCCTTCAAGCCTGGCGAACAGGCCGGCGATAAGACCGAGGCCGATCAGGACCTCGAACCTGCAAGCGTATGATCTGATGAGGTCGCTCCTGATCCAGTCGTAGCGGCATTCCGTCTTCACAGTTGTAGGCCGGCCGTCTCACGGCGGGTAGGCTCCAAAACCATTCCACGCCGTTCTCTTGGTTGATATTCTGCTCGTATTTGCCATTTGGGATGTTACAATCAGTCGCAGATTTTCTGTTGTTTGACTGTCGGCTAGATTGAGAACTGGAGGTATGTCAGATGAGAACGCTGCGATGGATCTGCACAATATGGTTTGCGACTTTGGCTTTCTGTGGAGTCTCTGAGGCTGCCGAGATCGGCTGGAAGGCCTCGGGAACTGGCGGGGCGGTGGCCGCCGGCGGTGCCGAGGCCGTCGCGGCGGGCATTTCCATGCTCGAGCAGGGGGGCAACGCCGCCGATGCGGC
>LJTR01000083.1 GCA_001303465.1 Phycisphaerae bacterium SG8_4 | reverse complement strand
GGACTCGCTCCAAGCCGAAAAACGTGGAAAGATATCGCCAACACAAAGACAAGCGCCACATTCGAGGCCGGACCGGCCGCGGCCACAAGGAATATCTGCCTCTTGCTCAGGATGGCAAAGTTGACCGGTACCGGTTTGGCCCAACCTAAGCGCACTATGAGCGGCATGATAATGGTACCGATGAAGCTTACGTGAGCAATCGGATTCAACGTCAAGCGTCCCATTCTCGCTGCAGTATCGTCGCCGAATCTGTAGGCCATCCAGGCGTGGGCATACTCGTGTACGCTAAGTGATGGCAGAAAGATGGAAAGCGTGAATATGTAGGTTAGAGGGTCACCGCCAAGCATAGTGTATACCGTCGCAAAGAACAAAGAAACATTTTCACAATACCAGGACGCTCATAAGCCATTCTACAAGATTTACTTGTTGTGCGACATTACTAAAGGCGTTCTCGCCGCATTTTTAGCGGCCAGCCTTCGGGCTCACTTTCACCTTTGCCAGATAGATGCTGGTTTTGCCTTCATGACTCGAATAGTAGCTCACGTAGAGCATCTTTTCATGCCAGACGAGTCCCGGATAGCTGGTATCGCCTCCACTGGGCAGCTTTGTCAGCTTGGACATTGTGCCGGCGTCGACGTCGAGGTAGGTAAGCGCCGTATGAACGCCGCCATCGAACATTCGTCCGGCTGCGATCCAGTGACCGCCTGGTATCTCGATGAGATTGGGTCCGCCGAATCCGTTGAAATTCTCGCCAAGGTCATGCCAGCGCCATTCGACGTAGTCAGGTGTGCTCACACCCAACACGGCGCTGCTGGACTCATTCTGCAATCGATCTCTGCGCACAAGCGCGTAACAGGTCCCCCCGGCGCCGAAACGGAGGGTTACTTCCGTGGGGCGGCCCTGTGCAAAGAGTTCCGCCAAGTGCATGGCGAAACTTTCGCCATCCGAACTTGTGCGCAAGTCGATGTACGGCCCATCTTCTCCGCCGCCGTAGGAAACGCCGTATGCTTTTGCCTCGTGCCACGTGACGCGCCAGAGCCATCGTCCGGGTTTGGTGACAATCCGCGGCTTGGTCCATTTTCTACCGTCCTCGGAGAAGCTCACAAACGTCCCCGTTGGTGTGCTTTGATTGTCCTTCTTACGTGCAGCAACACCGCCGATCAGCATAAGTCTGCCGTCAGGTGTGACCGATACGTGAGCATCGCGCAGGTCGTAGCCGGCCAGCGCGATCAGAGCGGCGCTGCCCCAGGCGTCGGTGTTCTTGGATTCGAGCACGCGTATCTTGCCGTCGGTGCAGGCGTGACCTCTTCCTTCGCGAAACACGCAGTAGAAGCGGTCATTCCAGCGGAGAAGATCGGTGAACGCATTGTGCGGGGCCTTGTCCCAAATCTTGCTCACCTCAACAACTTCAGCCGTAACCGGTGCATCCGCAAGAGCACCTGACAGACAAAAAGTCAACAATAGCGATATAGTGCCAAGTTGTTTGCTGCTCATTTCCAATTCTCCGTTTACCGTCAGTTAGTTATAGTATTCCCGATTGAAGATCCCCGTTCTTGCGCGGGTAACTTGTGCCATAGGTAGTAGTTTTACAATGACAGTTCATGATCTTGCTCGTGGGAATTTACTGTCCTGAAGGGTATCATTGCAGGACCTTGTTCATTATGTTCCTGAATCTTGTTGCGCTAATCTGATGGTCCGCCAGTAGCTGGCCGTTATAGATAACCGCAAATGCGCTGTACGGCGTTGGAGCATTTTGCGCATCCCGGTATGTCCTGAGTTCAACCATTTGAGGCTTGAGCCTGTAAGTCTTCTCTGCCATCTCGGCTATCTTGTCCGCGAATCTGACGGTGTGAGGGCATTGATTCGAACGTATTATGGTCAGGCCCTTTCCGTACTTGTTCAGTTTCCTGTCCCAATTATCTTTTAACCTGGGATTTGGAGTGGACACTTTGAATTTCTTCACCAGCAGTTCGTAATCAGGCGGCGCGGTGTCTATGACTTCAAAGCCGCTCTTGAGGAATATCTCGCTGTTGGCCAGCCACGGCTTCTTGCGGGCGATCACGGCTACTCCATTGGTCTTTGCTTTCCTGGCATCGTCTATGCAGGACTGGATCAGGCGCGTGGCGTGGCCTTGCTTCTGATACTTCTTGAGATGAATCCAAAGGCAGTGGATGAACATATACCCGTTTGCGTCGACCGCACGCCAGGCGTACTGGCCCGGAAGGTATTCTATGTAGCCGGCCTGAATGTCTTTGTCTCCTAGGACTATCTTCGCTTTAAGACCCTTCTTGAAATAATTGTTCATCCACTTCGTTTTGACGATGCGCCCCTCATGCTCAGTGTCCTTGATTCCGCAGCAGGCCAGTTGACACATATTGTCGGCAGTAAGCTCAACAACTCTTATCTCTTCGGCCATAATCTTATCCATCCGCTCATGCCGACGGCGATCCGAGCGACTCAAACATTCAGAACATCGAGCGGTTCGTATTGTCTGCCCAGCACGAGTCGGCTCTCGAATCCGAGCCATCGGTCCAGGACCGTTGCATAGACGCGACGAAAGTCCGTGTGGAATCTCGGAGCGCCGTTGTCGAGGTCCTTCAGGCTGGGATGCGAGCCGACACGACCACTCTTCAGCTTTCCGCCGGCCAGAAAGATCGGCGCCGAAGCGCCGTGCCCTGTGCCGCGACGACCGTTCTCTTTTAGAGTCCTGCCGAACTCTGAGATCGTCATGACCAAGACTCTGTCTAACAAATCATCCCTTTCCAAATCGTCGACGAACGCGGCAAGTGATTCTGACAAATGATGAAGCAATGCGCAGTGGTTACCCAGTTGATTGGCGTGATTATCGAAGCCGCCGATTCCACCTCCGCCGAGTTCGGTGAAGAATATCCTGATGCCGACGTCGGCACGGATCAACTGGGCGACCGTTCGCAAAGTCCCGGCGAGCCGAAACGCCGGATATTCAGCGGTCGGCTTTGTTACCGCTTCGATCCGCCGGCTGTTGGCACTGGCCTTGGCCCTGCATTCAGCCACAAAACGCAGCAGCTCGTCGTTCTTGTCGGCTGCACGATCCTTCTGAAAGCCGGCAGGCTTCAAGTCGAGGATCAGGTCCTCCGGCGACCGGATGGAAGGGACAATCACGTGCTCGGCTCTCAGGCCGAAAGGCTGAACGATCGGTCCTACGAAGACAGCAGGAGTATCTTTTTGGTTCATGTGCCAGACGCTGTCTGCAGCCCGGCCCAGCCAGCCCGTCTGGCAGTTGGGGTTACCGGGCTCGGCGGTGTGCCAGTCGCGCATCGCACCGTCGTGATCGCGATCAGAGTCGGGGTAACCTATGCCGTGGAGGATGCTCAGGTGTCCCTCCTTGTACAGGCGCGAGAACGCCTCCATTCGCGGGTGGAAGCCCAGATACGAATCGATCTTGTGCACGTCTTTGGGCTCGAGGCGCAGGGTAGGACGGTTTCGGGCGTATTCGTCGTCGGCGTACGGGACAACTGTGTTGAGACCGTCGTTGCCGCCGGACAGTTGAACGACCACCAGGACTGTGTCACGGTCATCTCGTCGAGCGGCGCCGGCCGCCGCGGCACGAACCAGGAAATTCGGTGCGCCCGAAGGAAGTGACAGCATCGTCGACGTTCCCAGAGTGGTCTTTAGAAAATCGCGTCGTGTACAGGACATTGTATCTTCTCCCAGATTCAGGCCAGGTGAAATTCCGGCAGTGTAACTGCCGCGTGAGTAAAGCGACGCATGCGCACTTCCATGTCACCCTCCTGAGCCGTCTGTATCAACTTGTCGCAAATGCTCGGATCAACGTCCCCCTGCAGCAACAGATCGAGCACAAAACGCGAGGCTGATTCGAACGTCGAGCACCCGTGTCGTTGAGCGACGGCCCATGGATTCAGTTTCTT
This sequence comes from Phycisphaerae bacterium SG8_4, assembly GCA_001303465.1. Classification (GTDB taxonomy): domain Bacteria; phylum Planctomycetota; class Phycisphaerae; order Sedimentisphaerales; family Anaerobacaceae; genus SG8-4. Next base: position 7,404 of record LJTR01000083.1, on the reverse strand, counting down.
GCCGTAAGGATCCGAACCGCGCAGCATAGCCCAGGCAAGGTTATCTCGTCCGACTATCGCTGCGCTGTTGATCCAGTGCCTCCCGCCAATCCAGCCATTGACGGTAGGGGGGTGGTAAAGGTTCTGGCCGAGATCAGCCAGGTCATTGGCGAGCTGCGTGGTGGAGACCGTCGTCTCCAGAGCCTTGACTATGCCAAGGGCAAAATCCACCGGGCTTTTGACGCGTCTGCGATATGCAGCCGCGGAAAAGAACAGATTGGATCGAAGCATCGTCTCGACGAGTTTGAGCACGTCGTAATCCTTCGCGAACGCTTCGGCCAGCGGGCAAATAAGAGCCTCGTCGGGCTCGGCGGTCTCGCTGATAAGCCAGCGGTACAACCTCTGGACAAGCCGGCGAGATGTCGCCGGCTCTTCGAGTATGATGCGCGTCACGTCGTCGCGAGAGAAGTTTCCTTTGCGGCCGAGGATTTGTTTCTCGCCGTTGTCGTGCTCGCGGGCGATATAGCGCAGCTTGCCCCTGAGCACGAACCAGCCGGTAAGGGCTCTGGAAGCAGCCTTGATGTCACCGTCCGTGCAGTTCTCGGGTCCAAGTGTGAAGGTTTCCATGAGCGCCCGTGCGAGATCATCATTAGGCTGTGCCTTGCGATTGGCCTCGGCGCCCAGCCAGAGGAGCACGGCGGGGTCCTTTATAATGCCATGAAGAAGAATCCGGAATGAGCCCAGTGCCTGAGCGCGCAGCAAGCCGACGTGCTGCTGCATCAATCGGGCATTCTTGACCTTCTCGGCGTTCGTGGCGAAGTGGCCGTGCCAAAACAGCGTCATCTTCTCGGCCAATGGATGCGGGCTCTGAATCATCCGCCGCAGCCACCATGCCTGCAACTGCTCGATCGAACCTGTAGCGGCTTCATAGTCATCGTGAGCCCGGTTGAATTCCTCTATGTCACCCTCAGGCCGGAGGAGCTTGTCGACCGTCCGTTGCGGCCCATCCCAAAGCGCCTGCTTCAACTGATCCCAGCTTGCTCCGAAGGCCGCACGCCGGTAAAGATGTCCTGCAAGAGCAAGATTCCACGGGCGGTCTCCGCCAGGTTCGTATGCCGCCCAGGCCCGGCCGGGATCCGACAGCTTCTCAGTTTGCGCGGCCATGAGTTGTTCCTTTCGTTATTCCGACCCGCAGTTGAACATTAGCACAAACATAGGCCTACTGCAAGTTGAGTTCTAATTCCAGCTTCGCCTCTGTTGTCCCCTCGTCCATGCCGATGCTCAGTTCGAGATGCTCGCAGAGTCTCGCGACAGTAATCAGTATGTCGATTCCGGCCTCGGACTCGGCCTGTGTGCTGCCTTTCTTGACCATGTCACCGCGGACGAGTGTCTGGCGGTTGGCTTGAAGAATCGAGGCCAACTGTACTCCTTCGATCTCGAGAAGGCTGTGCGTTTGGGCCAATGGCTTCGTCGTCTGCTCGATCTCGGCGCTCAGGGCATCCACAAGATCCCGAGCCAGACCATCGGTCGAGCTGAGGATAAGGTAGTTGCTCGGCATGGCCAGGGTCGGACGAATGTTGAACCGTTGGTCAAGCGCCGTTTTATCCTCGATTCCGGTAGTTGAAAAGTAAGAAACGGTCAGCTTGGTATCCCGGTGCGTGGGTCGGTCGATGATCAATCCCGGCATCGCCTGCTGGCCCCGCGTGAAATTGACCAGGCCAATGGCCTTCTGCCACGCCTCCTCGGCCACCTCATCGAACTGCTCTTCGTCACGGAGGCGCAGGATCATGGCAAAGGCCGGCAGTTTCACAACAGGCGTACCGATCGCCGGATCGAACTGCTGCTCGGCGACCACGAATCGGATCTCAGGCTCAGTCTCTGCCAGGACCTCATTTGTCAGATCGCGGCCGCTGAAGAATATACCCATCATATTCTCGAAGAAGATCAAGCCGCTCGTGCGCTCGGGGAACAGCTCGTCCTTGGCGGCGTAGAACTCATGCAGGTCACGGTAGAGGGTCAGCGCCGCAATCCGGCGCGGTACGACCAGGTTCGGCAGGGCGCCTTCGCCGGCTTCCTTCGGCAGGGCAAAAGATGCCGGACTTGTCTTGGCTACCATCTTGCCGTCCACCGATGCTTGGCAGATGAGCGTTTGATCCTCGATGGCTAGCCCCAACGCCAGGTAGTTGGAATCGCGCAAGCCCTCGACAATCCCGGCGAAGGCAAGAGCCGCCAGGGGATTCTCCCCCTGCTGCTTGAGAAGCCCGGCGATATTCGGCACCTGCATCAGGAGTTCGAGATCGGCGAACAGCGTCGCGACGGCATTGTTCCCGGACCGGGACAGTTGGCGTTTTGCGGCCCGGTAGTTCCTCTTCGACGCCAGATTTTCGCCCCAAGTCTCGGCGCGAAGTTCCAGCACGGCCTTAAGCCCTTCCGGGCGATTGGACATGACGAGCCGTTTGCCGATGATTGCGTGCGCTTCCTTACCGTCGAATGTCCAGGCGGTAACATCCCCATATTTGGTCGACGCGACGCTGCCCGATTGTCCCTTTTTCTCGGCTTCGGATCGGGCCATGTCCAGGAGCATCTCGTGCAGGCGATTCAGCAATTGCCCGTCTTCGGCGTCGACGACTAGAATGACCGTCTCTTCCGGACAGATTGCCAGTGTGATGCCTCCGCCCGTGAGCTTTGCCAGGGCCGTCCGCCAGTCCGTGCCCAGCTCGCTCTCCATATAGCCGACAACAGCGAGGAACTGTTGGAACTGGGGGTTCGACATCTGTTGCTGGTAAGCCGGCAATGCCTTGAGAAAGGAACTCGCTTTTTCGCCGGCAAGCAGCTCGAGCAGCGTTTTTGGCTGCGTAAGCTCAAGCGAGATCACCGCATCGCCCGGGATCCACTGGACGGCGGCAGGCACAGTCTGGCCCGCCACAGGCGACTGCAACGCGAGCAAGGCCAACAACAGAGTCAACAAGGGTCCAAGTTTCAGTGACATGTCATACCTCCGGAACCTATGGCAAGAATCAGAAGAAAACGGGCAATTTCATCAAAGCGATTATACAACAGAATGTTACTATTGTGTTACGATTCTGTTGCTATTTCGAGATTTGTCACTGATCCGGGATTGTTCTTGACGGCGGGAAGAACAATGTGGTATAAATGACGGTTGTCAGACCTGCGCTCAAATTAAGGCGAAAAGGCGGATATATTCAAGCTTTTGGCTCTTTGAGCGGTTGAGGGCAATGTGATTCTCAGATAGGCTGACGTGGACTGAGGAGTGTCAAACCGAAAAGAATTGTTCTGACCGAGAAGGTAAAACGCCGGGTATCGTCAGAGCGGCAGTCATTATTCACCATTTTTTGACGGAGGATTCTTATGTGCAAGAAAATGTTTTACCTGTCATCTCTCATACTTGTTCTGGTCATTGGGGCCGCAGCCCAGGCCGGTATTGTAGAATGGGAGGCAGCCATAAGCGGAGCCAATCCGCTTCACTGGTACAAGTTCGATGAGGCCGGAGCCGACTGCATCGATTCCGGCAGCGGAGGGCTCAATGGAGTTTATGACGGTGTCGTAATGGGCGCCGAAGGTCTCTTCGGCCCGGGAACTGCGGTCGGATTCGAGAGAAGCGGCGCCAACCGTGCTGATTTTGCAAATGCGACGGACATGCCGGGCCCCTGGACGGTGGAGTATATTGTCAAAACCACGAAAGCGGCGGCCGCAAATGATTCACAGGCGCTGCATGACAGTGATGCAACTTCCATTCGTCTAGCGGGTTGGACCGCTCTGGGTGAAGTGGGATTCACCTTATACGGCGTAGCCGATTACCGCTTCACGCCGATCGCCGGATACACCCTGGATGATCTTATCATAAAGCAAGACGAATGGGTCCATCTGACCTGGCGCAACGACGGCGCCGGCACCCAGTTCTTCCTCAACGGAAAACTGGTGGGCACCAGCACGGACATGATCGATCTTCCCCGCCTGAGAATCGGCGGGCGCGGTGGTGGTCCGGCCGACCACCTGATGGGCGTCCTAGACGAAGCCGTAGTTTTTGACCGGGCGCTGTCGGATGAAGATATCGTCGCCCATTCCGATGCGTCCACGCTTCTCGATCCATCTGTGCTGGGGGCCGGCAATCCCGACCCGGCCGACGAAGCCACACATGCGGCGACATGGGTCAGCCTCGCCTGGTCTGCCGGAGGCACTGCGATCTCCCACGACGTGTACTTGGCCGACAATTTCGACGATGTCGATCAGGGCACCGGCGACGCCTTCCGCGGTAACCAGGCCACGACGACGTTCATCGCCGGCTTTGTTGGTTTCCCGTATCCCGATGGTCTTGTTCCGGGAACGACTTACTACTGGCGAGTCGATGAGATCGATCCGGAGACTACTCACAGGGGCCAGATTTGGAGTTTCCTGGTTCCGCCCAGGACCGCATACAATCCGGTTCCTGCTGATGGCGCCAAGTTCATGGCCGAGGACGTGACGCTTTCCTGGACCGGTGGATTCGATGCGAAACTGCACACGGTTTACTTCGGAGACAATTTCGACAATGTGAACGACGCGACCGGCGGCCTTCCCCAGAGCACTGTCACGTTCACGCCGGCGGGCCCGCTTGCCAAAGACACGACTTACTACTGGCGGGTGGATGAGTTTGACGCCGCAACCACACACAAGGGCGATGTCTGGAGTTTCAGGACGTTGCCGGATATTCCAGTGACCGATCCGAGTCTGCTGGCCTGGTGGACCCTCGACGAGGGGGCCGGTACGAACGTTCTCGACTGGTCCGGCCACGGGCACCACGGCAGCCTAGGCGAGGACGCCGGCTGGACCGATGGTTATGACCTGACAGCCGTGCAGTTCGACGGACGCGGCGACTACGTCGGCTTCGGCACGCCGGCCGACCTGTACCTGCCCGATACCTACACGTACACCGCCTGGTTCAAGCCAGGAGAGGATATTCGCGGCGACAGTGGACCGCAGTATCTGCTGTGCATCGGTTCGCGAAGTGACCTTGTTTTCGGGGTCGAAGACGGTGTCGGTGTAAACGGCGACCTTTCGCTGCACTACTACGATACGCAGCCGAGTTTCCATGCCGTCGGTGTGGGCCAGACGAGCTGGCACGCCGACGAATGGCACATGGTTGCCGGCACAAGAGACGCCACCGGTCACAAGATCTATCTGGATGGCGAGTTGAGGAATTTTGACACCAATGTCAATCAGGACAATTTTGGCGGCGCGACAGGCAGGATGATCTCGCTCGGCGCCAGGGCCTGGACGGGACATCAATACTTCAACGGTACGATCGACGATGTCCGTATCTACAACAAGGCCCTGACCGACCAGGAGATCCTTGAGGTGATGGAGGGCAATACGCTCGTCGCGGGCGATCCGGAACCGGCTCGCGGCGCGACTTTGGACATCACCGATGTCACGTCACTGAGCTTCTCGGCGGGCGACGGGGCCGCTTCTCATGACGTCTATTTCGGCACGGATCGCAGTGCGGTTGCCGGCGCCGACAATAGCTCGCCCGAGTTCCAGGGCAATCAGGCCGGGACAAGTTTGTCTGCCGCCGGTCTGGTCGAGTTTGGCGGCGGCGACTACTACTGGCGCGTCGACGAGGTTGCGGCCGGCGGGACCGTGACTGCAGGAACGATCTGGAAGTTCACGGTGACGGACTACCTGACCGTTGACGATATCGAATCCTACAATGATCTTCCTGAAGATGACCCGGAGAGCAACAGGATCTATCTGGTGTGGATAGACGGATTTGGAACGACGACAAACGGAGCTCAGGTAGGCAATCTGGATGTTCCGTTGACCGAGCGCAGCAACGTTCACGGCGGTCTCCAGGCGATGCCGTACAGCTACGACAACAACCTCAAGACTTCCGAGGGGACCTTGACACTGACCAGGCGTGACTGGACCGCCGAAGGCGTTACAAGACTGTCACTGTGGTTCCGCGGTGATGCGGCCAATACTGCCGAACGGATGTTCGTCGCTCTAAACGGCACTGCGGTTGTCTATCACGATGACGCGAGCGTGACGCAGATCACCAAGTGGACCGAGTGGGTCATCGACCTGACGGAATTTGCGGGCGTGGACCTGACCAACGTCAATACCATTACCATTGGCTTTGGCACCAAGAATGCTCCGGCTGCCGGCGGCTCGGGTCAGATGTATTTTGACGACATTCGACTGTACCGACCGGCCTCGGAGTAATTGCGGGTCGCTTGAATCTGCAGCACAATGTCGTGGTTGACACGAAAGATTTGAAAACCGTTTGGGCCCATGTCTAGTGATTCGACATGGGCCCCGGTCTTTTTGCCTCTGTCGGGCAACCGCAAAGCGTCATCCCTATCTGGCGGAAACCTCAATCTGTGAAAACAGATCCTTGGCGTCAGAGATACCTTCTATATCCGGGATGACGTTGCTGACAGCCTCGAATTGGTGGGTCCGGCCGATTAACTTCGGTTCGCTTCGCCGACCGGGGTGGGCGGTGATCTGGCCACGATAGATTATCGAGGGCTGCCCGTTTCCGTTGCGATCCTTTTGGCCGTCTTTGGATTCGGCTGAAAAGGAATCGTTGAAATCGCCGGAGACATTCACCTCGACAAAGCAGTTCCACTTTGTGGCCGCCGGCACCTCGATCCGGCACGTCAAGTCCTGCTTAGGCGTCGCACCTGTCACGGCATCGGCCGCCGGGTTCTCGGGCGTTGGATCGCCGCTGCGCCCTGTCTCCTTGTTCCACCGGCTCACCCAGTACGGCAGCGAAACCGGACGGACAATCTCGCCACCCCAGCTGCCGGCGCCGGTCTTCTCGGTGACCCAGATGGTTCGGATCTTCTCGCCCGCGGTGTCCTCGATCCAGATGGCGAATTGAGGGGGCTTCTTGTAATGCGACCGCGAATAGACGTCGGGATCGAGGCTCAGCGAGAACTCCAGTGTCACCGGCTTGGCCGGTTGAGGACCCGGATTGCTACAGCCAATCAATATACAGAAAGCGAGACAAACACACGCGCCCGAGAACAGAACCTCTCGAGGCCTCAGGTCCGGCCCGATCATACGAGCCTCAGCTTGCGAAGGTTATTCAGACACCTCTCGACGGATTCGAGCGGTGGGGCACCCCTGCGCTCGTACTCGACAATGTACCATTCTGTGGAACCCACGGCGCGGCACAGGGCGAAGAAGGCCTTCCAGTTGACGTCGCCCTCGCCTACGAACGCATCGGGATCGCTCTTGCTGTGCTCCTTGACGTGAACCGTGATTGCCCGCTCGGGATACTTGTAGAGGTAGGGCAGCGGGTCCACGCCGCCGCCGATCGCGTTGCCCACATCAAGCTGCATGACGACTTCCTTCTTCGTGTTGCCGTAGAAGGTGTCCCAGGGAAGCTCGCCGTCCATTGCCGCAAATTCGACGCTGTGATTG
>LJTR01000082.1 GCA_001303465.1 Phycisphaerae bacterium SG8_4 | reverse complement strand
GTGCTGTTCGTCCCGTTGTCACCTGTGAAGATAATGAGGGTTCTTTCTCGAAGGCCATTGGCCTCGAGCGCATCGACAATCCGCCCGACGCACTTATCCATGTAGTTGACCATGTCGACAAAGTTCTTTTTCTTGTCCGTTTCGTTGCGGTCGGTACTGTCGGGAGTGGGCACAAAGGGATTGTGCACAAGATTCATGGGATAGTAAGCAAGAAATGGTCTGTCCTTATTGGTCTCGATAAAGTCGATCAGAAAATCCGTAAGGACATCCGGGCCGTACGTTCCTTTCGCAAGCTTCATGATCTTTCCATTGCGCTTAAATGAAGGATCCCAGTAGCGCTGGCGAGTGGTGCCGGGAATATTCCAGAGACAGTAGGTATCGAAGCCCGCCTCCGTCGGCGAGATACCGTCATTGTCTTTCTGCAACTGCCATTTTCCCGCGGCGGCCGTCGCATAACCAAACTTCTTGAAGTAGTTGGCAAACGTCGGCTCTCCCCTGGGGTATATGCCGAAATCCTGATAATTGAACACGTTGGATTTGCCGCTCATCAGATTGACGCGGCTCGGCGTGCAGAGCGGAGTCGAGTGACAGTTCTCGAACCGGATACCCCCGGCCGCAAGGGCATCGAGACGGGGCGTAGAGTATTCGCGGCTGCCGTAACTGCTGAAGCATTCGAAGCCGACGTCATCGGCCATGATGAGCACAATATTCGGCGACGAAGGCTCTGCGGCACTGATCGAGGGCAGCGCAGAAGCCGAGACTGCACTGGCTATTACAGATTTAAGGAAATCTCTGCGGTTCACTGCTGTAGCCTTTCTATAGTCTGAGGTGATCCATCCATACGCTCTAAGTCCACCTGTTCTTCGAGCGTTGACTTATCCTATGCGGACACAACGATTATAGCCGATCCGGCTCCAATTAGCAATTTATCTCATATGGTCAATCCTGGGGCGGACCAAGGCGGCGGCGAGTTGAGCATTGTTGTCGCTTGTGTCATGACCGCCCCGACAGTAGAATTGCACGGATCGGTTTACAAGGTCCACCGCAAACGAGCACTGTAAGGGTATTTGGCATGAAATTTCGAAAGCTTGGGCGTACGAATTGGCAGGTCAGTGAGATTGGATACGGCATGTGGGGCATGGGAGGCTGGAGTGGCTCGGATGATGACGAGTCTATGCAGAGCCTGCAGCTTGCTGTCGATCTCGGATGCAATTTCTTCGACACGGCCTGGGGATACGGCGCCGGCAAGAGCGAGAGTCTGCTCGGCAAGCTGGTCAGGGCCAACGGTGACAAGAAGCTCTATACAGCGACGAAGATACCTCCCAAGAATATGAAGTGGCCGAGCAAACGCGAATATACTTTGGAGGATTGTTTTCCCGGCGATCACATCCAGCGGTATGTCGAGAAGAGTCTCAAGAACGCCGGCCTGGATTCCTTCGATTTGATGCAGTTCCATACATGGGAAGATTTGTGGCTCCAGGACGATCGGTGGTTCGCAAAGATGACCGACCTAAAGACCCAAGGGCTGTTCGGCGCGATCGGGATAAGCATGAATCGCTGGGAACCGTGGAACGGAATTAAGGCGGTCGAGAGCGGATTGATCGACACCGTGCAGGTAATCTACAACATCTTCGATCAGAATCCCAAATGCGAACTCTTCGTCGCCTGCCGCGAGCACAACGTGGGAGTTATCGCGCGTGTGCCGTTTGATGAAGGGACGTTAACAGGAATGCTGACAAAGGAGAGCCGATGGCCGAAGGGAGATTGGCGCAACACCTACTTTGTCCCTGAGAATCTGAACTCGAGCGTAGAACACGCTGAGAAGCTCAAACCGCTGGTCCCCGATAGCATGACCATGGCGCAGATGGCGCTGCGTTTCATTCTCGGCGAACCAACCGTCAGTACGATAATCCCCGGGATGCGCAAGGCTCGCCATGTCGAAATGAACATCGCTACCAGTGACGCAGGGCCGTTGGATGCCGCCTTGATGAGCGAACTGGCCAAACACCGTTGGGATCGAGAGCCAACAGCATGGTCCCAGTGACAGGTAGCCGACAGGCGTCGATTCACTTTAGTTCCACCGACCAGTAGGCATGGTCGAGGAATTGTTTCCAGCTCTTGTATCTGTGGTGGCCGAGGTGGATGTGGGCGAGGGGGTTGTGTCTGGGTCTGGCGGGCTTTTTGATCAGCTTCATGCCGGCGTGTTTTGGGCTCCGGCAGCCTTTCCTGACGTTGCAGGCTGTGCAGGCACAGACCATGTTCTCCCAGATTGCCTTGCCGCCGGCGCTTCGCGGTATTACGTGGTCGAGCGACAATTCGCTGGTTGGGAAGCGTTTGCCACAGTATTGGCAGATGTTCTTGTCTCGGGCGAAGATGTTGCGGCGGTTGAACTTGACCTCGTTTCGCGGCAGGCGGTCGTAGAACAACAGCCGGATTATGCGCGGAACAGCGATATGAAAATCTATCGTCGAGACCCAGTCGTGTCCGTCCGGCTCGAAAGCACGCCTGAACTGGCTGACCTCGCACCAGTTATCAAAATTGTAATTGGAGTATCTGCCCTCCTCGAGCGAAACAACTTCGGCGAGATCACGGAACAGCAAAGAGAAAGCCCGCCTGACGCCGACTATGCGGATCGCCATATAATGCCTGTTGAGCACAAGAACGTTGCAGTTCAAACCGGAGTGATGTTCTCCAAAAGTCATCGTTCACCTCTCGTGCGCCGTACTCATTCATCGCGGCATGTCACAACGGCTTCGATGGAGAACTCTTCAGCCGGTTACAGCCGTGCCCGGCAGCAATGCAACACGGCCAAGCACGTTCCCTGCCGTTCAGGCTAGATCGGCCGCCAAAGCAAACGCAAACAACGTTCTGTTTGCCACCTCGGCTTTACCGCCCGAAATAAAAAACGGCTTTACGACTCTTCCTTGCTTTCCGGCTCTTGTTCGCCTTGCGGCTCTCCCTTACTTCCCGAGGCTCCCCGGGCAACTACATTTTCCGCCCTCAGCCCCTTGTCTCCCTCGACCACGTCGAAGGTAACAGGATCGCCTTCAGCAAGAGTTTTGTATCCATCACTTGAAATACTGGAGTAGTGGACGAAGATATCCCGGCCATCCGTGGTGGCGATAAATCCGTAACCCTTCCGCGGGTTAAACCACTTAACTTTTCCGTCTGACATGAAACGCTCCTTTTGCATACTAAAACGAACTATTTGCTGCGCGCCACACAAATCGCCTCGACTTCTCTCACTCGCCGCAGGAACCAGCCGGGCCTGGTCGCTGGCGACGGCTAACTGATCAGAATGATTACTTCGCCTCGGCCGACTCTACGGCAGGAGCGCAGAGATTTTCTCGCATGAGCCGGCCCATCTTAAACTTAACCGTTCGTTTTGCCGGGACCTCGACGCGCTCCAGAGTTTTGGGATTTTGCGCAACCCTCGCGGCTCTTGTTCTGGTCTCAAAAACGCCAAAGTCCCGAAACTCCAACCGGTTGTCCTCACGGAGTTCGTTTGTTATCTCATTGAGGAATGCCTGAATTATGCACTTGACCGTAACTCGTTTTGCTTGTGTACGCTCGGCTATTCGATCAATAAGTTCTTTCTTAGTGACTGTTGCCATAAACTACCTCATTTCAGCAAAGAGCAATTGGGGAATTGTATCTAAGTTCACACTGAAAAACACTGTACAACAAATCAACTTTTCTCGACTATCCAATCAAACCATCATACTCTCTGGCACGCTTTGTCGCAAATGAGCCGCCCTTTCAGCAACACTTTCCGGCGGGGCAACCTCCCGTTTCGACCACAAAACCAGCCGGCAAAGCATAAATGCCAAAACACCGCAACTTACTATACAACAAAGACTTCGATACCTCAAACAATTTCTGCACAAAATTTCCAAGTTTCCACAAAAAATCTTCGGCCTCCTCTCGCGGGCGACGAGAAATCCCAGCGGAGTCCGCGGGGACCCGCGGCTAGCCTCTGATCTTCACAAACTGCTCAAAAATAACATCGAGGCAAAATACTTCGTTGACCGACGAAGGATTTGCAGGCATAATGAATCTTTTCATTTTGGCTGGTGAAACAGCTTAGGCAAGGTTCCAGAACAGGACTGACGTTTATGTCTCCGGATAAGACTCCAAAAGATGGCCCCGACAAGGCGTCTCGACAGAAGAAAGACAGGGCAGCCGAAGTTGCAAACACTTTCGAGTGGCTGATAACCGCCTTCATATTGGCCTTTGTCTTCAGGACGTTCGTTATGGAGGCGTTTCGCATCCCCACCGGAAGCATGGCCGACACGCTCAAGGGGGCCCATTTTCGATTGCGATGCCGACAATGCGGATACGGTTACGACTATGGCTTTATACCGGCAAGGTACAGATACCCCGAGGACACGATTCCGTCCCACCCAGCCGCGCCACCTCCGACTCGCTGTCCCAGTTGCGGTCATTACGATAGCTCGAACGAAAAGATGCCCGTGGCCAACGGCGACCGCATACTGGTCTTGAAATGCATCTACCAATTTACAGAGCCCAAGCGGTGGGACGTAATAGTTTTCAAGAATCCACTTGATCCTTCGATAAACTACATCAAGCGACTGGTCGGCCTTCCGGGCGAGAAGGTGCAGATAATCGACGGCGACATATATATCAACGGGCAGATCAGCCGCAAGCCGCCCAAAATACAGAATGAGCAGTGGATGCCGATTTACGACAACGACTATCAACCCGTCCGACCGAGACAGCCTTCGTTCGATGGGCACGCCTGGCGACAACCTTTTGTGCCAGTCGGGGATTCGCAGTGGATAACGGAAGACGAAAAGAGCCCGACCATCTTCCGCCTCGATGAACCCGAAGGACAGGCCGGTCGAGTCAATTCGCTTGTCTACAACACTGATTTCGGCAACGATTTCAGGGCGACCTATGCTTATGACGAAATTGACAGGCACGGAAACATGCCGAACTGCAGCGATTTGATGGTGCGTTTCTCCTGCCTTGCGTCCGGCCCGCAGTCAAGCATTGGAATCGCTCTGAGCAAATATGAAACAATATATCGGGCAGAGATTCGCTTCTCGTCGCAGACATTGGTCGTCACCGCCCAGCAACAAGGCAGTGAGGACGTGCAACTGGCTTCGGTGCCAATCACGGACGTCCGGACCAATAAGCAGACGACCATTAAGTTTGCTAATGTCGATCATCGATTGATTTTCGAATACGGCGACACCAAGTGGACGCACGATCTGGGCCGCGGGGCAGCAGACGTGGGCAGGATAAGAGAGAACCCAGAGCCGCCGCGAGTGGAGATCTTCGGCTCCGGCAAGCTGACGCTCTCACACATAGCAATATTCAGGGACATTCACTACACCGAGCGTCAGTACGGAAACAGCGGCGCACCAGGCAGGGCGACCAAGGATGCCTTCGTCCTTGGCAAAGACGAGTTTTTCGTATTGGGCGACAACAGTCCTAACAGCGAGGACTGCAGGTGGTGGCACAGATCCGGCATCGCGAACAAAGGGTTGGATGATTACCGCACCGGCACTGTCCCACGCGACTATCTGGTGGGCAAGGCATTGTTTGTCTATTGGCCCAGCGGCTTCAAACCATTCGAGAAATCTCCAATCGGAATCATTCCCAATATCGGACGGATGCGTTTTGTCTACGGCGGCTCAAACGGAAACGAGTAACCGCCGATACCGCCGCAGCGGTTAATGTGCCGGCCCCCATCGCCGAGCAGCCTCTCCTAAGGCAGCCAGACCGCTGCCCCAAGTCTCGGCCGCGCGGTTCCTCTGCACGTAGCGGCCCAATGCAGCCTTCGCGGCCGACTCGCCGAGAGAAGCCGATTCGCCTCGACGCCGCCCAAAAGTTGACGGGCGGCCCGGACGCTCAGCTCACGGGCGCGGCTCTGTCGCGCTGGCATAAACTCGTTCAGTACCGTCCAGATCGGGGCACAGCGGCAGTTTGGCCAATATCTCATCGGCATCCGATGATATTATCTGGTGGATCTTTCCGCCCGCCTTCAGGTGTTCCGCACAGAGGCTTATCCACGATTCGACGTACTTATCACAGTACTTTTTTCTGAGTCCCTGGGATTGGGCCACGGACTGCACCTCAGCAGGGTTCCAGTACTTTAGAATCGTATTGCCGTCGTTCAGCAGAAAATCGACGCTGACGATCCTGCCGTCGATACACAGAACTCTCGTCACCTTGAAATCTATGTTCCTGCCCTTGAGATAGGCGGCGATAATCTCCTTGCCACTGGTTGCTCTGATTGCGCTGTTCCGTCGCCGCACCCGCGACTGCTCCGTTCTCCTGGCTTTGCGAGCTTCAATCATTTCTTGATGGCTCTTTCGCGTCCGAACGCGACCGGCGCCGGACGTGTGAACGTTGCAGCTTGGCGCCAGATAGTGGTGACGCACGTAATAGTAGGTGGGACTCAAGACGGAGTAATTGGTGCTCCCATCGTCAACAACCAGGCCACTTTGGCCGCCTCCGAAGGCATAGGGAGAGTATCGAGTACGGCCGTAGACCAAACCCGACCGGCCCTGCCCGAAAACATAGGGACTGTAGTAAAGATCTCCGGAAATCAGACCATGCTCGTACATCGACCAACGAACGCGGTAACGGTTGGAATCGTAGCCGAAGCCGAGATCAAAAACGGTTCGCGCCTCGGCTACCCCTGCCAGGGGCGCCAACAATACTATCGCTGAGATTGAAATCCTTTTCATGTTCTTCTCCTTTCTTTTTTTGCAGATTTACCGTCAGCTAGTTCTCTCGCTTACACCTCCTTTCCGGACAGAGCCATCAGATGTAATGATGGCGGCGCGCACGTTCCGCTCGTTTGCAGAATCGTGGACACGCCTGGGATGTGGGAAAATGCTTTGCTCTATAGTGAGCAGGCCGGGCCGGACTCGCACGTCTGTCCTTCGACGCAAACAGCCACCGGCCTTCGGCGCCCCGTTTTTCTCCCTAAAAACGGCCATGTCCGTCTCCTCGTATGTAAGGAACGACTGCTCCATGCAGTCACCACGGGTTTGGAGAATAGGCAGTTACCCTGCTCCTCTTACACCCGTCCTGTCCTTTCATACCCTCCTACCGGAATGAATACCCAAACATATCGGAGAAGTTCAGCCAGGTCAAGAGAATTCCGCCAATATTTTTCGCGGCCAGTCCAAGTCGGCGCAAAGAAGCCCGACGTTGGTTTCTCACGCTTGTCTGCGATCAGTTCGTCTGTTGGCCCTGGTTTCTCGGCACTTCAGGGACGTTCTTGCCGGGCAGCCACCTGGCCAATTCCTTCTTGACCTCCACGTATTTGGAATCGTTCGCAAGATTGGTCCATTCGAGGGCATCGTTCTCGTGGTCGTACAGTTCTTCGCTGCCGTCGCTGTAACGGATGTACCTGAAACGCTCGCCGCGCAGCGAATGATTGTTCCGGCCGTGCGTAGTTAATGCGGGCCGGTCCCATTTAGCTTTGGGATTCTTCAACAAAGGCACGAGACTCTTTCCTTCGAGTTCCGCCTTCGGCGCCAATCCGCACAGCTCTATCAGCGTCGGATAGATATCTACCATGGTAACGGGCCTCGGGCAGCTACCGCCCGCTCTGGTAACGCCGGGGACGATCGCCATCAGTACGTTGTGGGTTGCTTCCTCCCATAGCGAGAATTTGCGCCAGTGGAGTTTCTCTCCGAGATGCCAGCCGTGATCGCTCCAGAGAATGACGATGGTGTTGTCGGCGTAGGGGCTTGCGTCCAGGGCACTGATCACGCGCCCGACACAGGTATCGACGAAAGTGATAGACGCCAGATAACCCTGGACGGCCTTTCGCCACTGTTTGTGCTTGAGGACCTTCGCGTGATCGCCCTGGGGCCTGGCCATCTTCCTACCCAATTCCGGGACATCGTCAAGATCGTTTTCGTTGACGTTGGGCAGGGTAATCTTGTCCGGTGGATACATGTCGAAGTATTTCGGCGGGACGTACCAGGGCAGGTGAGGCCTAAAAAAACCGCACGCGATAAAGAACGGCTTGTCATGTTTCTTTTGCAGCTGCTGGGTCGCCCATGCGGCGACCTTCCTGTCACCCATTTCACGGTCTGGCACATCCACCGGACCCCAATCGAAATGCCTCGTATTCGGGATGCCGTTGATCGGCCGATTCGCGGGCTCTGGATCGTCGGGCTTATTCTTTGTCTCGGATGGAAAATAGCTTTCCCACGAAGGCGGATCGGGAAATGCTCCATGATAAATCTTGCCCCCGCCGACGGCACTGTAACCATGTGCCATAAAATGCTGAGGTATCGTGACGGCGTCTTTCAGAGCGGGCGAATTCCTCCACGGATCGGGATTGTGATAGACGCCCGACGTCGAGGGCAATATCCCCGTCATAAGGCTGGCCCGAGAAGGATTGCAGGCAGGAGCCGAACAGTGGGCGTTGGTAAAGAGCACGCCGCGGGCGGCGAGTTTGTCAAGGTTGGGCGTCTTGACATCGGGATGGCCGCCCAGACAGCCCGTCCAGTCGTTTAGATCGTCGATTGCCATAAACAGAACGTTTGGCCGTTTTCTTGACGAGCCGGCCGAGAAAGCCAGATGCGGCACCGAAAACGTAGCCGCACCAACTGCAGTTAATCGTAGAAAGTCGCGTCGATTCATCTGTCTTGCCCCTTCAAATCGTGGTTGTTGGTGGCGGGCGGCGAGGCCCGCTAGATTCGTGAAAAACTGCTAAAGAGCCTAAGTAATGCCGCAACGCATGTCAAGTCCGCGAGGCATGACAAAGTAACAAAAGACTTGCGAAAAAGGCGAGTTCCTGTTAGTAATTTGAATTCGTTTTGTTCACAACAGTGTTTTTTGAACCTTTGATAGTAGGAAATCCGCTATGAGTGCATCTGGAAAATCCTTCGGTTTGTCGGAAATTGACGAGCTTTGTGTTCAAACGATCCGGTTCTTGTCGATGGAGGCCGTGCAAGAGGCCAATTCTGGCCACCCCGGCATGCCAATGGGAATGGCCCCGGCGGCGTACGTGCTCTGGGCCAAATATATGAAATATAACCCGGCCAATCCGAAATGGCACAACCGGGACCGATTTGTCCTCTCGGCCGGGCACGGCAGCGCCCTGATCTACTCGCTGCTTCATTTGTTTGGCTACGATCTGAGCCTGGATGAGGTGAAGAACTTTCGGCAGTGGGCCAGCAAAACGCCAGGACACCCGGAATACGATCCGGATCTCGGCGTCGAGGTCACCACCGGGCCGCTCGGCCAGGGCATATCAAACGCCGTAGGGATGGCGATAGCGCAGAAATATCTCGCCAGTCATTTCAACCGAGACGGATTCCCAGTAGTCGACTACAACATCTACGTCATCGCCAGCGACGGCGACCTTCAGGAAGGCGTCGCGTCCGAGGCCTGCTCGCTGGCCGGCCATCTCGGGCTGGACAATCTTGTAGTCGTCTACGACGACAACTACATCAGCATCGACGGCAGTACGGAGCTTTCCTTCACCGAAGACCGGGCCAAGCGCTTCAAGGCGTACGGCTGGAACGTCCGGGAGGTTCCGGGCGACGGCAACGACATGGCCTCGTTCGAGAAGGCCGTGAAGAATGCCAGGCGGGAAAAGCAGCGGCCTACGCTGATAAAACTCCGCACACACATCGCCTACGGCAGCCCGAACATGCAGGATACGGCCAAGGCTCACGGCTCACCTCTCGGTGACGACGAGATCAGACTGATCAAGGAGAGATTCGGCTGGGACCCGGAGAAGAAGTTCCACGTTCCGCCGGAAGTCCGCTCCCACATGGACAGACTATTTAAGAAGGGCAAGAGAGCCGAAGCGAAATGGAACAAGCTCTTTGCCGATTACGCCCAGGCTCATCCCGAACTGGCGATGGAGTTCCACGACGCCGCCGAAGGAAGGCTTCCAATAGACGCCGACGGCGCGCTGCCGAAATTCGAGTCCGGCAGTTCTGTTGCCACGCGAAAGGCATCCGGTATGGTCCTGGAGGCGCTTATGCCGAAGCTACCGTTGATTCTTGGCGGCTCGGCGGACCTGACGCCGTCGAACAACACACGCTGGCCCGAAGCGAAGGACTTCCAGAAAGACGCGCGCGACGGCCAGTATATGCGCTACGGCATTCGCGAACATGCGATGGGCTCGATCATGAACGGGATCTCCGTCAGCGGCCTGGCGCGTGCCTACGGCGGCACGTTTCTGGTCTTCTCCGACTATATGCGAGGTGCCATCCGCGTGGCGGCGCTCTCGAAGTATCCCAGCATATTCGTCTTCACCCACGACAGTATCGGCGTGGGCGAGGATGGTCCGACCCACCAGCCGGTCGAGCACGTAGCGGCGCTGCGGGCGATACCGAATCTGCTCGTGTTCCGTCCCGCCGACGCCAATGAAACGGCTCAGACGTGGAAATATGCGCTCGAGCATCGTGACGGTCCGGTGGCTATGCTGCTGACCC
Organism: Phycisphaerae bacterium SG8_4; assembly: GCA_001303465.1. GTDB lineage: Bacteria > Planctomycetota > Phycisphaerae > Sedimentisphaerales > Anaerobacaceae > SG8-4. The sequence goes on along the minus strand of LJTR01000082.1, from coordinate 935 downwards.
GCCAGGGATTGCCCGTGCTGGATCAGGACAAGTACGGCTCGGCGAACAGCGTTGAAAAGGGCGCCTATGTTCTCGTCGCAGCAGACAAACCCGACGTTCTGCTCTTGGCCAGCGGCTCGGAGGTCTCAGTTGCCCTGTGTGCCGCCGAGGCTCTGGCAAAAGAAGGGATCGCCGCACAGGTGGTCAGCATGCCCTGCTGGGAGCTGTTCGATAAACAGGACACACAGTACAAGGATTCCGTCATCGCACCCGACGTCAAGGCGAGGGTCGCAGTCGAAGCGGCCGTCGAGCAGGGCTGGCACAAATACATCGGCGATAGCGGAGTATTTGTCGGTATGTCGAGCTTCGGAGCATCCGCCCCGGCAAAGACCTGCTTCGAGAAATTCGGCATCACCACCGAGAACGTGATCAAGGCAGCCAAGCGGTCAATGGCGAATAGCTGACAACAGAGCAGAACGGGTTTTTATTTGGGACATGGATGTTGCCATGCCTGATCGCAACTTAGTTGTGGTCAAGCGGAATTAGGCTTTTTTCGAGTCCTGCAAGTACGTTATACTTAAGAGTGTTTGGAGCAGTGGCCGAGCGGCTTAAGGCGACGGTCTTGAAATTCGGTGCGGAATCCGCCCTCTTGTACAAGTAACTGCGATCACAGTAGTTACAATTTTCAAATATCTCACACATAAGCAGATAGCGCACCTATTGGTTGTAGTCCGGTTGTAGTTTTTGCATTGCCCAACTGGCACGACTGACTCCGTGAAAAAGTCAGATCTTACTCCCACACTCACTGCAATAGCTCGGATTCCCAATCAGCCTTCTGTCACAGACTGGACAGCTTCGAGCGAGACCAGCAGTGAAGGACGAAAAGCCAGCAAAGAACAAGGGGTCGGTAATGCTTCCGAGGGAGTTCCGACTGCGTTTCTGGACCGAGAGAGATG
>LJTR01000081.1 GCA_001303465.1 Phycisphaerae bacterium SG8_4 | reverse complement strand
CAATGCCTCCCCAGCAGCCCCGGCCGCAATGATCTTCAAAAACTGCCGTCTGTCACTGCTCATAAGATTCAGTCCTCCGTAAGAATACTCCTTGTAGCTGATACCGCCGAACGGTGAAGATAGTAGCCTGCTCAAAGAATCCAGTCAACAGAAAACGATACGCAGCCACACTGGGGCCGATAGTTAACGTCCTTGCAGCCTGGGCAAATGGCATGTTATGATGGCTCACATGTTGTGGCTCTTCGTCATGGTGACACCAGGAATAGGAGGTAGCCAGAGGCTGCCGAGGAGACAATATGGGTAAAGTTCAGGATGCTGTTTCGGCTTTCGAGTCAGGGTTCAATTGTTCTCAGGCTATCGTTCGCGCGTACGGTCCCGACTATGGGCTTTCGGCGCTCGATTCTGTCAGGGTAAGTTGTGGATTCGGCGGCGGGATGCGCCGCGCCGATACGTGCGGGGCTGTCACCGGGGCTTTGATGGTTCTTGGTCTGCGCTTCGGCGCGCAGGACGCTTCGGACACCTCCGCCAAGGCCGCCGTTTATTCGAAGGTTGCCGAGTTTCAGTCTCGCTTCGAATCTCGCTGTGATTCCGTCGCCTGCCGTGATCTTCTCGGCTGTGACATCAGCACTCCTCACGGCATGGAGCACGCTACAAGCAACAATCTCTTCAAAGCGGTTTGCCCCAAAATGGTGGAGGCCGCCGCTGAGATATTGGAGGATATGTGCTGACAGCCACCGAAATATGCGATTGTCATTTCCTGGGAGTTTCATATGGTCTCCGCTGTGATATTTGATCTGGACGGATTGCTGGCCGATACCGAGGGCCTTCATCGCGCCGCCTACCAGAAGGTCTTTGCGGGATTTGACGTTGAGTTGTCCGACGAGCAATACGCCCATCATTGGATTCGTTCGGGAAAGGGCATCGACGCCTTCCTGAATGAGAGGAACCTGGTGATCGACCCGGTACTCGTCCGCCGGCGGAAGGCCTGCATTTACGGAAAGCTGGTATCCGGAGGCGTTGATCCCATGCCGGGTTCACGGGAACTTCTCTGTTCGCTGAAGGGCCGCAAGGCAATGGTGCTGGCCACGTCTTCTTATTCGGCCGATGCCCGCGCCGTGCTCGGCGCCCTTGGTTTCGATATCTTCTTTTCGTGCATGGTCGCAAAAGATGATGTCGAGCACATCAAACCGCATCCGGAGATCTTTCTCCGCGCCGCCGGCGAAGCGGGTGCAGCCCCAGAGCAGTGCATCGTTGTCGAGGACGCCGAGAAAGGTGTGCTGGCGGCCCATGCGGCCGGTATGAAATGCATAGCCGTACCTAACGAACATACGGCCAAGAATGATTTCTCGAAGGCGACGTTCGTCGTGGACTCACTCGAACAGGTGGACTGTGAATTGATCGACCGATTGTAGAGGCCCGACTTTGGCCCGTGGCCGGCACGAGGCAATTACGCCGGCTCTGGAGATTTTACATGAGAAAGTCATCGCGACATTTCAAGGTGGGACTCCTGCTGCTCGGCGCCACGTCGATTCTCTGGACTACGGCGGCACTCTTTCTATTTCGCATTGCCAATATCTTCGATGCCTACCTGATGAAGTTCCCCGGGCCTCTGGTCGTCTTCGGCGCGATGCTCATCTTTCCGCTCGCCGCGGCGTATTTCGGCATCAGGATGATCCGGATGCGACAGAGTCCTCTGGCCGGTTGGCTGTTCGCCTCAGCAGGCACTCTGTTTCTTGCTGCCTTCGTTGTGATAATTGGGATTCCTATGCTTGTCAGCGCGATGGCGCCGGAGACTCCGAAGAATCCGAGCACACCGAGGCCTTTCGAGCCGCAGGTTGGATTACCCGTTTTCCCAGGCGCCGAGGGTTTCGGTACTCGAACCGTCGCCGGCCGCGGGGGCAAAGTGATCGCGGTCACCTCGCTCGCCGACGACGGCCCGGGGACACTTCGAGTGGCTCTCAGCGATCCTTCGCCTCGTATCATTGTCTTTGGTGTTTGCGGGACGATCGAACTAAGATCGGAGCTACAGATAAATCACCCGTTCGTAACCATAGCGGGCCAGACGGCTCCGGGCGGCGGGATATGCATCAAGGGCGCCGGCCTTGCGATCTTCACCCATGACGTCCTGGTCTGCCACATTCGTGTGCGGCCCGGAAACAAAGGGCTGGTTGACGCCGACATTAACGATGCCGTTTCGATTCTCGGCGCCAGCGGCAAATCCGACGGCGCCTGCAACGTCGTGCTGGATCATATCTCGGCAAGCTGGGGCGAGGATGAAACCGTCAGCACGTGGTACGGTGCGCACGATATCACAATCTCGTGGTCGATAATCAGCGAGGCGTTAAACAGAAGCCGGCACCGCAAGCGCACCCACAGCGCGGGTCTGCTGATCGGTGACAGCTCCTACAATGTGTCGATGCATCACAATCTGCTTGCGCACAACGACTTTCGCAATCCGCTGATCTCCGAAGGGGGCACGCACGATTTCGTCAACAACGTGATCTACAATTGGGGGGTGCTGCCTGCCGAGATCACCGATTACGGCTCCAACACATTCCTGAACTTCGTCGGAAACTACTTTGTTCCGGGGCCGTCAACCAACAAAGGTCCGTATGAGATCCTTTTTGCCCAGGGCAATCCGAGGATTTACGTCGAGGGCAATCTCGGCCCGCACCGACCGGATCCGAATATGGATGAATGGGCGCTTGTCGGCTTCGGCTGGGGCGAAGAAGGTGTCGCGCCGGTGAAGTACCGCAGTCTCAACAGATTCGAGACTCCGCCTATCACATCGGTAGGCGCCGCTGAGGCCCTGGACATCGTGCTCGCACAGGCCGGGGCGACGGCGCCGCGGCGCGACGCGGTCGATCAGCGTGTTGTCAATGACGTGAAGAATGGAACCGGCTCGATAATCGACGCACCCGACGAGGTGGGCGGCTATCCGGAACTGGCAAGTGGGACCGCGCCTGTGGATTCAGATCACGATGGCATGGCCGACCAATGGGAGCGGCAGATCGGTTTGGATCCAAACGATTCTGCCGACGGCAACGGCGATCTTGATGGCGATGGTTATACCAACATCGAGGAGTATCTGCATTTCTTGTCGGACCGCAAGCAGGCGGCGAGCTAATTTCCGCAGGCCTGCGTGTCGATATCAGTCCAGTTCCATCGGGAAGTAGTTCTTTGCGTTGTTGAAGCAGATATCCTCGACCATTGTCCCGAGCAGTTCGGTGTCATTGGGCAGCAGGCCCGCTTCGACGTCGTCGCCGAGCATGTTGCACAGTATCCTGCGGAAGTACTCGTGCCTCGGATACGACAGAAAACTGCGCGAGTCCGTGAGCATGCCGACGAATTGGCTTAGCAGACCCATGTTCGAGAGCACGTTCATCTGTTCTTCCATCCCGTCCTTCTGGTCGAGGAACCACCAGGCCGAGCCGTACTGCATCTTGCCGGGCGTGGATCCATCCTGGAAGTTGCCGACCATTGTCGCGCAGACGGCGTTGTCTCGCGGGTTGAGGTTGTAGAGAATCGTCTTGGGCAGCGTGTCGTTTACATCCAGCCGATCGAGGAATTTCGAAAGCGGCGCCGCTATCTCGAGATCGGCCATCGAATCGCTCCCGATATCCGGTCCCAGGGCCTCGAACAGTCTGGTGCTGTTATTTCTCAGAGCGCCGAGATGGAGCTGCTGGACCCAACCGCCCTCGTGATCCATGAGCGCCAGCTCGACCATCATAGCCGATTTGAACTTCAGAGACTCCGAGCCGTCCGGATCGGTACCGGATCTGATCTTGTCGAAGATACGCTTGATTTGCTGCTGCGTGTAATCGGCGGCGTATGCCGTCTCGAGACCGTGGTCGGAAAGCCGGCAGCCGTTCTGATGGAAATAATCATGGCGCTTGTGCAGTGCCTCAAGAAAGGAATCATAGTCGGCAATCTCAGTGTCGACGATCTCGGCGAGTTTGTCGACAAATGCGTTCCAGCTCGCCTGGTCGTCGACGGCCATTGCCTGGTCGGGCCTGAACGCCGTGTGGACTTTTATTTCGAAGCCGTCGGAGCGAATCTTCTTGTGGTGTTCAAGCGAATCGAGCGGCCCCTCCGTAGTACAGATGAGCTTGACGTTCATCTTGCGCATAATACTGCGGACGCTGAACTGAGGCGTCCTGAGCATCTCACTGCAGGTCTCATAGATCTCTTTTGCAGTATCGGGGCCTAACAGTTTGTCTTTTATCCCGAAGGGTTCCTTCAATTCCAGATGCGTCCAGTGATAGAGCGGATTACGCAGGCAGGCCGGGACGGTCTGGGCCCACTTCTCGAACTTCTCATAATCGCTCGCACCGCCCGTGATGTACTTTTCCGCGATGCCGTTGGCCCTCATCGCCCGCCATTTGTAATGGTCGCCGTAGAGCCAGGGCTGGGTGATGTTGTCAAACTGGTGGTCGGCAGCGATCAGCTCGGCGGGCAGATGGCAATGGTAGTCGTAGATGGGCATCCTCTCGGCGTGCTCGTGGTAGAGCTTGCGAGCGGTCTTGGTTTGCAGCAGAAAGTCATCTGTTATGAACTCGGTCATTCTGTGTCCTTGGTCTTCTTGCCTCTATTCTATCGTTTGCGAGATCAGGCCTATCTCGGTCGGCTTATTTATCTTCTACTGATTCATCGTCTTCAGCCTTCTTGCGTTCCGGCGGCTTGAAATCGGCCATTTTCTGTGCCCAGTCGGAGACCTCGCTCTTGCTTTGTGAGAGTCGTTGGGAGACCTGTCTGGGCTGGTTCTTCTCCTCCTCGGCGATCTTGCGCATCCACCACCAGTAAGCTATCCATCCAATTGCCAGGGCCGGGATGGTAATCAGCATAAAGATCTTGTATGTAGACATTGCACTGTTCCTCTATTTTCTCCAAGTATCCCCACGAGATTCTGGCCAATTAGGTACAGTTTAGAATAATACACGAATTGGCCCACAAGATCAAGGCGGCGAGAGGCTGGGGAAATATTCGCTTGCTGCGGTTCTTCAGGAATTTTTTCTTACCGGAAGACCCTCATATTGAGCAGAAAATCCGCAAAACAAAAAAAAAGGAAATTCTCCGATTTTGTCGTCTACATTTGCTCTCCGGCAGACGCCTTTATAACGAGTATAACGAGTAAGTAGGTATTTGCGTACGCCAGGAGTAATGAGGCTATGCTGTGACAAGACTACATTCGTGCTGTAGGTGCGGAGACGCCGAAGGCGCGAGGAAACGGAATTTCTGTGCCTTCGGCGACCTATATATAGGGGGCGTTTTTCATGCACAGTGACCACGAAATGTTCATTCGGGGAATTGAGCGGCAGAGAAGACTCAAGGTGACTTACATCGGTGATAGACGCCGCGAGAAGCTCATCAGGCGATGCGGCCCCCTGTACTACAGCAGGGGCAAGACCGAAGCCGATGGGCTGGAGTGTTACTATCTCTGGGACTTCGAGGCCGACGAGGGCCACAATTTTCTGGCTCTACCGCCGGGGCGAATCGTCGGCATGGAACTGGCGGAGGATGCCTTCAGCATCGAAGAAGTCAGCGATCTCGTCAGGCGACCAGGCAGGTCAACGGAGGATTTTGATACAGTTTGCGACCGATAAAGTCAGGTTGCCAGGATATGCCCTAGCCCCTCTACGAGCCGACCGATACCTTCGGCGGCCGTCTCTTTATGCAACGCGCCGTAGGCGACGCGCAGGTAACATTTGTCTTCCATTCCGAATGTCATGCCCGGGATTACGGCGACTTTGTGTTCTTCTATCAGTTGGCTGACAAGTTCCATCGGATTCGTGTCTTTGTGGACTCGCAGCAGAAGATAGAACGCTCCGTCTGCGCGGGGGACAGTGACCAGGTCGGCGATGTCGTTCAGCCTTTCCAGGACCATCCGGCGGATGTCGGCGGTCATCTGCTGTTTCTCCAGGCAGTACCGCCGGCCCGCCTCCATCGCACCGACCGCGGCCCACTGCGATATGACCGGCGGGCAGATCAGGATCGTGTCCTGGATCTTCCTTACGGACATATACAGCCGCTCGGGTCTGACCATCCAGCCGATCCGCCAGCTCGCAAAGCCGTATGCCTTGGAAAGAGAGAATAATGAGATCGTATGCCCGGCGCTGTCATCAATCGATCCCGGGGAAAAGTGCTTGGCACCATCGTAGGTGAAATATTCATAGGCTTCGTCGCTGATGTGATAAATTCCATTGCGCCGGCAGTGTGCGTTGACCTCTCGCAGATCCGATTCGCGGTAGACCGCCCCGGTCGGGTTATTGGGTGATATAGTCACCACCGCCCGGGTTCGGTCGGTGATCGCCGAGGCGATTGAATCCGGCTGCAATTGGTAGTCGTCGTCGGCCGGCACGCACACGGCCTTGCAATCGGCGATCGTCACCGCCATCTCGTGGTTGAAGTAATAGGGCAGTTGGAGAATTATCTCGTCACCCGGATCGGCGATGGCAAGAACCGCATTGACAAATCCCATATTGGCGCCGGCGGTCACGACAATTCGGCTGCCATCGAGCGATATGTTGTTCTCGGTGCTAAGCTTATGTGCGATTGCCGCTTGCAGCTCGGGTATTCCCTGAACGAGCTTGTACTTGTGATTCGCCGGATCGGCTATGAATTTCTGGATACCGGCGATTGCCTCCGGGGGCGGCCAGTAGTAGGCGACCCCCTGGCCCAGCGAGATCGTGCCGGGATTGTTGCGGATCAGCTCGCCGACCACAGGTATGATCGGCGACTGCACAGATTGCATCCGGAGACTGTCGTACATCGATTCTGGTTCCCGCCTCAGACTGTATAGGTCGATGCCGCGGTGGTTCCTCCCCGGCCGGTCCAGTTGGTGTGGAAGAATTCTCCTCGCGGCTTGTCGACGCGCTCGTAGGTGTGGGCGCCGAAGTAATCCCGCTGCGCCTGCAGCAGATTGGCAGGCAGACGCTCGCAGCGATAGCCGTCGTAGAAGGCCAGCGCAGAGCTGATCGCAGGCATGGGAATGCCAAGCTTGACCGCGGTGGTGACTACGCGGCGCCAGGAGACCTGAGCCTTTCTGACAGCCTTCTTGAAAAACGGATCGAGAAGCAGATTTTCCAGCTTGGGCTTCTTGTCAAAGGCCTCTTTTATCTTGCCCAAAAAGACCGACCGAATTATGCAGCCGCCGCGCCACATGAGGGCGATGCCGCCGTAGTTCAAGTTCCAGTTGTACTCGACGGCGGCCGCCCGCATGAGCTGATAGCCCTGTGCGTAGCTGATTATCTTCGAAGCATAAAGGGCTTGGCGCAGATCGTTGAGGAATTTCTCCTTATCGCCTCTGAACTTGGCTCTCGGACCTTTGAGGGACTTGGCTGCCTTGACGCGCTCGTCTTTCAATGCCGACAGACAGCGGGCAAACACGGCCTCGCCGATAAGCGTCAGCGGCTGGCCGAGATTCAGCGCTTCGATGGCGGTCCACTTGCCGGTGCCCTTCTGGCCGGCGGTGTCGAGGATCAGGTCGATAACTTCAGTGCCGTCCTCGTCCTTGTAGCCGAGGATATCCCGGGTGATTTCGATCAGGTACGAATTGAGCTCGCCCTGGTACCACTGGGCGAAGCAGTCGTGCATTTGGCGGTTTGTCATGCCGAGACCTTCTCTCATCATCTGGTAGGTCTCACATATCATCTGCATGTCACCGTATTCGATACCGTTATGGACCATTTTGACGAAATGCCCGGCTCCGTTTTCGCCGACCCACTCGCAGCACGGCTCGCCGTCATCGGTCTTGGCACAGATCGCCTGCAGGATAGGCTTGACATGCTCCCACGCCGGCGGTGAGCCCCCAGGCATTATGGAGGGGCCCAATAGAGCACCTTCTTCACCGCCCGAGACTCCCGTGCCGATATAGAGCTTGCCCTTGCTCTCGACATACTCGGTCCGGCGGATGGTATCGGGGAAATGCGAGTTGCCGCCGTCGATGATGATGTCGCCGTCTTCCAGATGAGGCAATACTTGATCGATAAAGGAATCGACCGCCGCACCGGCTTTGACCATCAGCATGACTTTCCGTGGTTTCGCGAGATTCTCGGTCAGCTCCTCGATGGATCGACAGCCGATGATGTTCTTTCCCTTCGCTCGGCCTTCGATGAAGTTGTCGACTTTCGAGACGGTACGATTGTAACAGGCTATTGTAAAGCCCTTGCTTTCCATATTGAGGATGAGATTCTCACCCATTACCGCCAGGCCCACAAGGCCGATATCAGCTTTTGCCATTTTGCTCTGCTCCTTAGCAATACCAACTCGTTATGTGTATTTTACATTGCAGTAGCTGCGTCGACTATTTTGCCGATTGCCAGGACAAATGCAACAGTTATTTGTGTAGATGCCACATTCAACGGACTGCACGGACAGTTGAAAAGAGGGCTCTCTCGAACAATTTATGGGTCGTTTCGTCGTTTTATCGACCTGTTGCTCTCACGAGGAATGTCATTGACCTGCTATCGGTCGCAGATGGTGCAAATTGATGGTTGCATTGTGCGTACAGCCATATATACTCACAGGCCTTTACGGACAGATAAGGATTTGGGGCATGAGCCAAAGGTTCTTCTGCAGAGACAAGCTCGTGGGCGAAAAGGCCATTGTAGTTTATTTTGTCATAACGAAATTGATTATCTGTCTGTTTCCCTTTGAGTACGGTTATTTTCGCGACGAGCTGTACTACATCGCTTTGAGCGACAACCTGGACTTCGGCTACGTAGACGTCCCGCCGCTTGTCCCATTGTTGCTTGCCATAGTCCGGTCGGTTCTTGGAACATCGTTCTTTTCTCTGCATCTTCTTCCGGCAATTTCCGGCGCCCTGGTTGTCTGGCTGGTGAGCCGGATGGTCAAGCAACTCGGCGGCGGTTTCAACGCGATGTTGCTCGCCCTTACGTGCGTTACGTTGGCTCCGATCTATCTGGCCTGGGAAAGCACATACAGTTACGATGTATTCGACAAACTGAACTGGACGCTGATGCTCTACGTGATGGTGTTGATTCTCAAGACCGATGGCAGAAAATACTGGATATATTTCGGCCTGGTTGCGGGGCTGGCACTGATGACCAAGATCACGATACTCTTTGTCGCGTTTGGTCTGCTCTCAGCGATGACAATGACCAAAGAAAGAAGGCACTTCTTAAACTGGCAGCTGTGGGCCGGCGGAGGTTTGGCGCTTCTGATTTTCTCTCCCTATGCCATCTGGCAGATAAAAGAGGGGCTGCCGGCCCTCGAATACTACGGAAGTTACGCCTCGGCAAAGACATGGCCCAGCACCCCTCCGGAATTCATAAAGAATCAGGTCCTGACCATGAATCTTCTGGCCTTTCCCGTATGGCTCGCCGGCATCTACTATTTTATTTTCAACGAGAGCGGCAGGAGATACAGGGCGTTTGGATATGGGTACTTTATTGTCCTGATAATGTGCATTGTTCTGAAGGTCAAGTTCTTCCTGCCGGCTCCGTTCTACACGGTGCTTTTTGCCGGAGGAGCCGTTTCGATCGAGAGTTTTGCAGCCAAGCGCAATATCAGGATGCTTAAAAGAGCACCTGCCGTAGCGATCTTCCTGATGGGGCTGCTGCAGGTTCCGTTTGCCAGACCCATCGTGCCAATCGAGCCGTTTGTCGAGTATACCGGAAGGAGCATCTGGGAAGGAATAAAAGGTGAGCGACACAATCTCGGCCGCCTGCCGCAGCATTTTCACGACAGATTCGGTTGGGAGGAACTGACTGAAGACGTCGCGATAGTGTACAATACGCTGAGTGATGAAGACAAGTCAAAAGCTTGCGTGCTGATGGGAAATTACGGAGAGGCCGGGGCAATCTGGGTTTACGGTCAACAGTACGGTCTTCCCAAGCCTATAAGTGGGCATCTTCAGTATTATTTCTGGGGACCGAGAGGGCATTCGGGAGAAGTTGCGATTTCGATGGGCATCGACGTGGAGAGCTTGAAGAATCACTTCGGTAGTGTTGCGAAAGCCAGAACCCACTGGTGCAGGTGGGCTATTCCTTATGAAAAACTTTTGGACGTCTATGTGTGCAGAGAACCGAGAAAGACGCTCGAGGAAATGTGGCCCAGCTTCAAACATTTGGATTAGCCTGGATTCTCACATTGGCAGAGCGATATAACATGAAGACAGAACACAAGCGTGACGCAATCCACCTATTCATTCTCATCCTTGTTGCGTGCGTACTTGGTATCTACCTGATCGTCTCGACGGTTCTGATTTCCAAGGACGGCGTCTTTTACATTGAGAGAGCACAGAGGTTGGCGAGCGACCCGGTCGGCCTCGTAAAAGAGGAATTTTCACCGGGTTTTGAATTTCTCATCTTCGCAACTCATGAGTTCGTGACTCTGTTCACAGACAACTCATCTTTGTTCACTTGGATATACTCCGCTCAGAGCGTAACCTTATTGTGTCGACTACTCGGACTGATCTGCCTGTACTTCATAGGAAAGATGCTGGTCGGCAGCAAGAGAAGTTTCTATGCGATGTTGATATTGATCCTATTACCCTATCCAGCCAAAATGACCTCTGATGTCTTAAGAGAGTGGCCACACATACTGTTCTTGAGTACAGGCTTTCTGCTGTTGCTCTGCGGCAGCAGATGCTGCAAATGGTGGATGTTTGGTTTGGCCGGCCTAGTCTCAGGGATCGGACATATTATCCGCCCGGAAGCCGCACAGTTAGTCATATTCGGCGGCATGTGGCTGCTTTACAGGCTGATAAGACCGGAGTGCGACCTGCGCAGGACCGGAGTCGGCCTTGCACTTGTCGCCTTGGTGATAGGTTTTGCCATTCCGTTTGCGCCATACGCTAAGGCAAGAGGGAGGATCATACCCGAGAACTTAAGACTTCTAATAAGCTATTTGGAAACAGCGGAGTCAGAGACGAATCCAGAACTGAAAGCCGAGAGCGGCTATGAAACGTATACAGCTTCTGGTGTACCGGGCCTGATAGCAGGAGCGATCGGCAGGCTTGCGGGAGAAATCAGCGAAAATTTGATGTACTACTTCCTCCCAGCCCTGGTGGTTGGCGTTTATGCCCGTGTCCACAGACGATCAGCGGTAAGTGACATAGAGAGATTCTTCATGTCTGCTTTTGTCTCATTCAATATCATTATTCTGATCCTGCTGTATTATGACTGGCAGTACATGGCCAGAAGGCACTGCCTGCCATTAGTCGCTTTCACCATCCTGTATGTGCCGGCAGGTCTAGAAGTGCTGGCGCAGTGGCTCGAAGTCAGCCTTTCGAAAGGCCGATTGTGGACCAACCCAAATCCGCAATTGTGCTTTGCTATTCTATTCGTGACAGGGGCGGGACTTTGTATACCCAAGCTGCTTCTGCCGGCACGTGCCGACAAGCAGGGGTACCTGCATGCCGCAGAGTGGCTGAAGAATAATACCGACCC
>LJTR01000080.1 GCA_001303465.1 Phycisphaerae bacterium SG8_4 | reverse complement strand
CAATGCCTATTGGCAGCAGGTCCGAGCTCGAGTTGGCTACAATAACGATGCCTATCGCCGTCTGGCCAATCGCTGGTTAGCCATCGCCTGGAAGCTATGGCAGACGAGGCAGCCATATGATGAAGCCTATCACTTACAACAGCGAGCTCAACGGAGTAAACCGCAAGCGAAATAGTTTAACAGCCTGATAGTTCGCGTCTTTTTGACTGGTGTGATAGGGAAAAGTTGGTATCTGATAGAGCTAGAATGACTGATAAAAACGGCATTTGATGCCGCGAATGCTCCCTGTCTATCTATTGATTTTGGACCTTGACAAAGTGTGTCCTCACGGCTCTTAACATTACCGCTAATTGTTAATGGATTGTACCTCGAGTAGATTGGCATTACGGACGTGATCCCAGTTTTTGGGTTCACATCCTGTTAGGGGCCGAGACAAGCTCGGCTTGGGGTTCGAGTCCGTTCGCGCCCATTTTTTCCCCTTTTTGGTGCAAATCAGCCTAAATGTTAAACACTCCCACCAGACGTGGTGAGTAATTAATCCTTTCTGCTTGCACGGTTCATGTCCCAACGGATGTGAACCGTGCTCCAAGTAGTGACTCCGCCCGGATCTGCACACGGCCGAGTGAACGAGGTCTGCCGTGGGCCGTGCGATGCGCAGTTGGCGAGACTTTCCTTCAGAGATGAAGACTCTTTCCCACCGGCGAATATTATGACGATCACGTGGGTCGATGATTTTGACACTTGTGCTGGGTTTCAATTCCTATAGGATATAAGAAGTGAGTCTGGAATGTGCCTTTGGCACACTGATATATCCTGTGCTCATACCGTGTTAACATGTTTGTTTTACAATACATGACTGATTGAAACACGTAACTATCACGACCAATCGATGGGACCGACATGACCAGTCAAACCCTATACCGTAGAAACTTTCTACTCCACCTTCAGGAGCGTTCGGACTTTGACCGGCCGGTTTTGCTCAAAGAACCGGCCCATGACCAACTATCCGTCTCCCAAATCGCGCAGCTGCACAATGAATATGCCGTCTCCCGACAACTTGCCCACCTGCCAGGTGTACGGTCGGTTCATGCTATCGAGGGTTCCGAAAGCCACCCCATCCTTCTTATGGAATATGTCGAGGGTAATAGCCTGGCCGAGTTAATTGAGGAAGGCTCTCTTGATCTATCCCAGAAGTTGCAGATAGGTGTTCAGATAGCGACCATACTGGAACGCATCCACGAAGAAGGGGTGATGCACCGAGACATTTCCAGTAGCAACATCCTGGTAGCAAAGAATGGCGTGGCTGACAAAACTGGCGGGGTGACCATCATCGGCTTTGGCCTGGCCACGACGACCAGGGCAGAAGGGCTTTGGAGGCCGATCGACGTCACAGACCTGGCTGGCTCAGTGGCCTACATTTCCCCCGAGCAGACCGGACGTACAAACCGGCCGATAGACTATCGTACCGATCTCTATTCGCTTGGGGTCACCTTGTATGAGCTATTGGCTGGCCGGCTGCCTTTTGTGACCGATGATCCGATGGAAATGATCTATAGCCACCTGGCACACGATCCACTTCCACTCTTTGAAATCGATGACTCTATCCCACAAGTTCTATCACAAATCGTCCTCAAACTCCTAGCTAAGGATGCTGATGATCGCTACCAGTCAGCGGATGGCTTGTCCGTCGACCTGACTAATTGCTTGAAGCAACTGCAAGACACGGGGCGTATTGAGTCATTTGATATCGGTACAGAAGATTACACCGGTCAGCTGACATTCTCCGGAAAACTATACGGCCGTCAGGCTGAACTGGCCCAACTGGTTGCCATCTATGACCGCGTCGCCCAAGGAAACATTGAACTGCTAATGGTTGCTGGCTACTCCGGTGTCGGCAAGACCTCCCTGGTACGCGAAATGCAACAGGATGTCGTGTCGAAGGGTGGCGCGTTTGTCGAGGGTAAGTTCGATCAGCTGCGACGTACTCAACCATACTCTGCCTGGGCGCAGGCCTTCGCTCAGCTGGTCAACAATTGGCTAGCCGAAAGTGAAGCCAATCTTGCAGACTGGCGAGATAATATCCTGGCAGCTGTTGGTACCAACGGCCAAGTCCTGATTGATGTTATTCCCTCTCTGGAGCGCATCATCGGCCCGCAGCCAGAGGTGCCTGAATTGGGCGCTATTGAGAATCAGAACCGCTTTAACCATACCTTCAAACGCTTGATCAGAGTCCTAGCCACCGTTGACCATCCCCTAGTTGTCTTTCTTGACGATTTGCAATGGATCGATCTCGCTTCTCTCAACTTGATTGAGGTCCTCGCGGTCGCCCAGAGCACTGGCAGCTTTCTGATTATTGGCGCCTATCGCGACAATGAAGTGGGCGCCGGTCACCCGCTGATGATCTGTCAGAACAGAATCCGTGATGCAATAGACTGGATCACAGTGATCAAGCTCGGCGACCTCGCGGCCGAAGATGTTGGTCACCTGTTGGCCGATACCTTGAAGACGACTGTTGAAGATTGCCGTGACCTGTGCCAGGTTTTGGTGGACAAGACGGCCGGCAACCCCTTTTACTTTAGGCAACTGCTCCATGCGTTGGAATCAGAGCAAGAATTGAGGTTCGATCGGCGGCAGCGGCGATGGGTTTGGGCAGATACCCTACAGCAAAGTCTGCAGGCCAGTGGCAGCGTCGTCGACCTAATGATCAGCAAGATCCAGGCCCTGCCAGTCGAAACTCAGCGCAGTTTAAGTGCGGCCGCATGCATTGGTAACCGATTTGAGACATCTACATTGGGCACCATTACCGGGCAACCACAAAAGCGTATCCTTACGGATCTGAATCCTGCACTACAGGCCGGTTTTATCCTCCGTTTGAATGGTGACTACGTGTTTGCGCATGACCGTATTCAAGAGGCTGGATATGCGCTGATTCCCGAATCAGAGCTGCCGAAAAGGCATCTGGAAATCGGACGTTTGCTCCTGGCGACCACGCCTGAGGAAGACCTGGAAGAGAATATCTTTGAAATCGTCAGTCACCTGAACGCCGGTCGGGCCTTGATCGACAAGGGCTCAGAAAAGACTGAATTGGCTGGGCTCAATCTTAAAGCAGGACAGAAGGCAAAGACCGCCTCTGCCTATGCTGATGCCAAGGAATACATCGAAATTGGCCTCGAACTCCTCGATCCGGACAGCTGGCAAAAACAATATGAATTGACCTTGTCACTGCACAACGAAGATGGGGAATTGGCTTACCTGACGGGACGATTCGACCAGCTTGCTCCTAACGTCGATCTGATTCAAAGGAATGCGAGAAGCGTCTATGATCATGTGCGGATCTATATGATCCAAATTGAAGCCGAGACCGCGCAGTATAATGTCGTTGAAGCCCTTAAAATCGGGCTAGGGGTCTTGAGGGATCTGGGCTTTGAGATACCCATGCAGCCTACCGAAGATGACCATCGGCGTCTGCGCAATAGATTCATCGGCTTACTGAAAGGTAGGTCAATGGAGCAAATAGCCCGACTTCCTGAAATGTCGGACGAGAGGGCATTGGTGGCATCCTCCCTCTTTGCTTCCATCATGTCTACCTCGTACATCATCAATCCGCCACTCTTTCCGATCATCAGCTACAACGGAGCGATCTTGATCCTCGAGTATGGACTGGACGTCTGGGCGCCATTCTTTTTTGGAGGAGTCACTCTTGTTAATTTCGCTTCCGTAGTCAGGGAGACTCCCTTTAATGAGGGGCTCAACCTGATCCGCTTCTATAAACAACTGGTAGATGTGATCCGTGACCTGCTGGATAATCCGGTTACAGCCAGAAGTCGATCCAAAGGTTTGATGATGTTGGCATTTACCCTACCTTGGATTGGGTCGATTGAACAGAGCATCGAGATCTCTCGAGCCACTTTCAACAGCGGTTTCGAGTCCGGTGACTGGCTCTATGCTTCCTACGGCACTATTTTCTATTCGGTCTTGGGTCTTGATTCTGGCATGAACTTGGACACGTATGAAAGTGAGCTATCGGCTAGCATTAACAGCGTACGCAGAATAGGATATATAACACCTGCTCAATACGCCTCGGTCTTCCTTCAGACTGCCCTAAATTTCAGAAACAGTTCCCCGGAACCTGACCGATTGATCGGTAACGTGTTTAACGAAGACGAGTGGCTGCCCGACGCTATCACAACAAATGATATTGCCGGTAGGCACTATCTTTATACTTGTAAACTGATACTCGGGTATCATTTTGACGTTGAAGACAAGCTTGATGAATATGCTGGCAAGGCTGAGGATTTTCTCGCCGGCGGGCAAGGTTTGTATTCAACCGCCCTATTTCACCTTTACTTTGCCTTGACCAGCCTGAGGTTAGTCAGTGAGAACGATTCAAAAGAGCGTCTGGAAATGATGAATTCAATTGACCAGAGCCTGCACTGGATGGCGATCTGGTCAGAATCCGCGCCAACGACCTTTCGACACAAGTACGATCTGATCGCGGCCGAAAAGGCCAGGGTATTGGGCGACCTAGACGCTGCTCTGTCCTGCTATGAGCAAGCCATCTCTGGCGCCCGGGAAAATGGCTTTACCCATGAGGAAGCCCTGGCCAACGAGCTTTTCGCTCGCTTTTGGTTGGAGAGGGGCAACGAGCGCTTTGCCGGCTTGTTCATGCGCGAAGCCCACAGCCTGTACCGAAAATGGGGCGCTTTGGCCAAAGCTGAGCATCTAGCCAAACGATACCCGAACCTCATAGTCAGCCGCAGAGTCGCCGTTGACGAGTCGCATACGGGTGCCAACTTTGACCAAGTGTCTGGCGGCCTGGACCTCATGACGATTCTGAAGGCGTCCCAGGCCATTGCCAGTGAAATCGAGCTAGGCAGTTTGCTGAGCCTGCTGATGGGTAACGCGATCGAGAATTCCGGGGCGCAACGAGGTTTTCTGTTACTTCCAGAAGACGGGCAGTGGCTGATTGTTGCCCGCACAGAAATTGGCGAGACGGATCCGCAGATTGAGCAACCCCGCCCTGCAGCCCAAGGTGACCAATTGTCGCAGCGTATCGTCCACTACGTGGCCCGCACCCAAAGAACGGTATTGCTGGATGACGCATCTCAGAACGGAGATTTCGTCGATGACTCCTATTTTCGGCGCAGCGACGTGAAGTCCCTGCTTTGTACACCTCTGGTCAATCAGGGCAAAACCAGCGCCATCTTGTATCTAGAGAATAATCTCTCGTCAGGTGTCTTCACACCTAGACGCGTAGAGTTGTTGAAGCTGTTGTCCTCCCAAATGGCTATCTCCATTGATAACGCGCGCACCCACGAAAGTTTAGAACAACTATTAGAGGAACGCTCGGAAGCCTTGAGCTCGGCGGAAGCGCAAATCCGCTCCATTTTTGACAATTCGCCGGTGGGTATCTCCCTGACCAACTTGGAAGGCAGGTTCCTGGCCGTCAACGATGCCACACTGCAGTTGCTGCGTATTTCAGAAGAGGAAGTGTTACAGCGAAACGTCACCGACTTCTATGCTGACCCCGGCGACCGCCAAGCTTTAATGACTGAGGTGCAACAAAAAGGATCCGCTCAAGCATTCGGCGTGCGACTCCTTCGGAACGATGGCAGTTCGTTTTTTGCTAGCATGAACGTGAGCCAGCTTGTCCTAGAGGGTCAGGAAGCTATGTTGGCGTTGGTCGAGGACGTGACCGAGGAGCTGATGACCGAACAGGCGGCTGCCGTGCTTGAAGAAAGAGAGCGTCTAGCGCGCGAACTGCACGATTCGGTCACTCAAACGCTCTTCTCGGCCAGCGTGCTCGCCCATACAGCGCCGCCTTTGATGGACAAGAATCCCACAATTGCGCGCCAAAATATGGAGCAACTGGAGATATTAATTCACGGGGCGCTGGCCGAGATGCGCACACTCTTGCTCGAGCTTCGACCGAGCGAATTTGCTGAGAAAAATATATCACAACTGTTCACGTTGCTGGTAGAGAGTTCACGGGCACGTACTCAGGCAGATATCTCTCTGAACGTAGACAGCAGCTGTTCACTCCCGGAGGACGTGGCAATGGCATTATATCGCATCACCCAAGAATCCTTGAACAACGTCGTCAAACATGCTCTGGCGAGCGAGGTACTAATCAAGCTTACATGCGATCCTAAAGGTGCAAAACTGACCGTCAAAGATGATGGGCGCGGATTTGATCCGTTAGCCATTCCGGCGGGACACCTTGGCCTTGACATTATGCGCGAGCGCGCCCAAAAGATTGGGGCCAATATTGAGATAGTTAGCGAAATCGGTGGCGGGACGTTAGTATGTGTGTCCTGGACTTCGGCTGGAGGCAGAAGAAAGCATGAGTGAACAGACGCCCATTAGAGTAATGATCGTTGACGATCATCCCATTGTCCGCGACGGGATAGTGAACCTAACGCTCATTCATGATGATATCGAACTGGTTGGTAAAGCCAGTGGCGGGTTAGATTTATTAGCCCAACTCGAGGAAATCGAGCCCGATGTGATACTGATTGATATGGTCATGCCAGGCATGGATGGTCTGGAAACAACCCGTGCCGTTTTGGACCGTTACCCGAACATAAAGGTCATCGCAATAACCAGCTTTCCGAAGGGGGAAGTGGTGCGAGATATCCTTGACGCAGGTGCTGTTGGCTTCTTTAGCAAACATGCTGAGATCGGCACTTTAGTTGATGCTATTCGTGCAGCCCATGCGGGACAGACGATCCTCGCGGCTGAAGCGACCGCAGCCTTGATACAAACCAAAACTCGCTCCCCGGAGTTGGGGCAAGACTTGAGCGAGCGCGAACTGGAAGTTCTGGCCTTGGTTGTCGAAGGATTGAGCAACCGGGAGATTGCCGAAAGGCTATCGATCAGTCCGGGCACGGTCAAACATCACGTCAGCTCCTGCATGTCAAAACTGGATGCCACCAACAGGGCCCAGGCCGCGGCCTTAGCCATCGAACATCAACTGATTCCTCGCTCGTCGACATAGTCGAAAGCACCCCAAGATCCCCCAATATCTAAAAAGAATAACTGCCACGCTTGCCTTTTCGGATGGGAATATCCCGATTGTCCTATTGGCGACTATCCCATTGTTCATATCCGTCAATGTACCGAAAGACAGATGTGCAGGCGGACCTCCTATCGTAGAGTGTAACTGTGGCTTGGCGCGACCATAGATCAAAATCACGCCTCAAATCTTAGTGCTGCTATTTTACAACTCCTCGATATTGCGCAATAGGCTTGCTTGTATGGCCGCTACAGGGGTTGTTTCATATTGGGTTAGAGAGCACGGTGTCTTGATCGCTGCTAGCTATCGACCCTGCGCTGGGCCGGAGATTCGCGATCGTCTAGGCAGTCGTTCTGCATGTGGTCAACGTCAGGGTTACATGGTTGTTAGGAACACGACACAATCATACCAGGGTCAATAGCAGCCCAGTTAAAAAGAGGAACTGTGGAGGACGTTTAAGAGGAGCAATTAGATGGACTGGAGTGGTTGTGAGTCAGCTACTGACACCCTCAGCAAGACCCAGGGCGAATGGAGTGTTGAGACTATCGCTGAGCAGATTTTTCGCGATTTGAACGGTACTGTGTCTCTCGCGACGATACAAGAGGTTCTCAAGGAAGTTGTCGCCAAGTATGAAAGTGCCCGGATTCAGACTTACGTTCCCATATTTATCCATCGGGACGCGATAAAACGATTGAAGTCGATGGCGGCGCCCGATGCTGCTCCAGGCACCGCCACATATGAGGCCGCTGCGAGGAGTGTGAGCCAGGCCAGTTTACATTCATCGTCAGGTAGCGTCGATCGTGATAGACAAGACCAGAAAGCGGGTACTAGCTCAATACACTTGAAGCCGGTCGCAGGAGCAGACCTGTTGGAAACAACAGCATAGCCTCAGAGAATGATTGGGAAATGCCCGACATTGAAGTTCTGAACGTAATAGCGAAAGGAGGGGCATGATGACAGATACGGTAGATTGGGTAGCCATAATAATCGGGCTCTTTGGTGGCCTGGCGATATTTCTGTTCGGCATGGAGATAATGACTGCCGGCCTTAAGAATGTCGCCGGCAGCCGAATGAAAGATCTCTTGGGTAAATGGACGACAAATAAGTGGAAAGCTGTCGGCGCCGGCGCCGTCATCACGGCCATTATCCAATCCTCCTCCGTGACCACCGTAACCACTGTCGGCTTTGTCTCCTCCGGGCTGATGACCCTGGAACAGGCCATGGGCGTCATTATGGGTGCCAATATCGGCACGACCATCACAGCCCATCTGGTAGCCTTTGATATCGTTCAGTTCGCTTTCGTCTTGGCCATCCTTGGCTTTGGCCTTATGTCCTTTTCCAAGAAAGGACAAATAAAGCAGGTAGGCCTGGTCTTAATGGGCCTGGGTCTGCTCTTCATCGGCATGGAGCTGATGGGATTGGCCATGGAGCCGCTAGCGGAGTATGAACCGTTTGTGGAGGCTATGAGCAGTCTCGAAAGAATCCTGCCGGCTATGATCGTGGGCGCTGTCTTTACTGCCTTGGTTCAGAGCTCATCGGCCACTATCGGCATCGTCGTTGCCATGGCCGGTCAAGGTCTGATCACTTTGGAGACAGGCATTGCCCTCGTCCTTGGTGCCAATATCGGCACCAGTGTCACGGCCGTCCTCGGATCCCTGGGACAATCACGGGAGGCCCAACAGACAGCAGCCTTTCATGTCATATTCAATACAGTGGGCGCACTGATCTGGATACCTTTCATTGACCAGCTGGCCAATATCTGCACTCAGATTGCTCCGGATGACCTGGCTCGCCAGATCGCCTGGTCGACGACTATCTTTAATGTCGCCAACACGTTCATCTTCATCTGGTTCACCGCGCCGCTGGCCAGGTTGGTTCGGCGGCTCGTTCCCGACCGGCCGGTTGCCGAAATACCCATCGTGGAGCCTAAATACCTGGACGATAACCTCCTGGACAAACCGGCGCTGGCCCTCGATCGCGTGCGACTAGAATTGGAGCGAACGAGCGAATACACGCTGGAGGTTGTGCGTAAAGCAGTTCCCGTAGTCAGTACCGGTAGCGAAGAAGAGCTAGCCGAGTTAGAGACGATGGCAGAAAACCTGGATACGCTGCATGTGGCCATCATCTCCTATCTACGCAAGCTCGGTCATCAACAGATCATGAACCCAGAATTAACTCAGTTGGCGGTCAACTACCTGTCTGCCGCCAACTACCTCCAGAACATCAGCCACATGGTCCAGACAAACCTGGTATCTCTGGGGAGAGACCGATTATCTGAAGATGTGCAGGTGAGCGAGGAAACGGCTAGGCAATTGGTCCTCCTACAAGAGCAGGTTTCCCAGGGAATTGACCGGGCGGTTCGCTCTCTGTTAGATGAAGATGCCGCCCAGGCATCTGCGGTTTTCACCAGCTTGCCCGAACTATCGAAGCAGACCGATGACGTTGAGACTCGCATCGCCTTGCGGCTGACGGCCGACGAGCCAAATCGAGTGGCTACGTATCGACTGGAGACTGAAATTATTGAAAACCTGAAGAACATGTATTTCGTCGCCATGCGCATTGCCAATATGGTCATTCCTCATCGGGAGGCCCACCAAATAAGTCTGTAGCACTTTGTGCAGGCTTCGCTCGTGGAGGAAATAGCGGTAGACCCAGAGATTACACAGATACAGAAACTCTTTTCACGGAATTCCTCTGTGTAATCTCTGGAAATCCAAACTGGAGATATTCTGATGTCACGTTTCTTTGCTGCTACACGTTATTTGATCATCATTCCCATTATCGGCCTGGGATTTGCCGCTGCTGCCTTCTTTCTTTTCGGAGGTATCGGCCTGATTCGATTTCTGGTCGAGGCCATTGGCGAAGCGTTGGGACTTGTCCATCTTGATGCCCACGGAGAGGATGTCCCATTTGTCATCGAGGTAGTTGAGTTCGTACACACATTCTTAATCGGCACTGTACTTTACATAACCTCTATTGGATTCTATCAGCTTTTCATCTCAGAGATCCAGTTTCCGGGATGGCTCAAGATTCACAATACTGAAGAATTGGAAACCAATCTCATCGGCGTGACCGTGGTTGTATTGGCCGTCAATTTCCTGGGTGTTGTCTTCACAGGGGAAAATGTCGACTTGGTCGCTCAAGGAGCCGGCATCGCCCTACCCATTGGTGCTTTGGGCATCTTCATTGGTCTCAGGGCGTGGGCGGCTCGCCAGTCGCAACTAGCCGAGAAAGAGAACGCTGTGAGCTCTGATATCTCCGAAAAGGCAGAATAGGGAAATTGAAATCAGGCGGAATAATATGCCACGTACTAACGCTTCACTAGCCCAATATCCGCATAACCAGGAAGGACCGTTATGAGCTACCTGGGGAAGCCCGAAGTAAAGCGTCTTCGGATTATTAGAACCTTGTTTCTCGACCTCTTGCTAGATCGCCATGCTCGCCCGATTTTCATCTATGTGGCGTTCTTTATCTTCATCACTTCCGCCCTTTACCACTGGCTGGAAGGCTGGAGTTGGCTCGATTCGATCTACTTCGTGGTCATCACCTTCACGACCATTGGCTACGGCGACCTCTCGCCGACGTTGCCCATTACCAAAGTAATCACGATTTTCGTCGGCTTGAACGGCGTCGCTATTCTACTCATGCTGTTTGACGAAATGAGGCGTGTGCGCGCCTGGGATCGTGATGAGAACCTATTGGAAAAGACAGAAGCCGATGACAACTAGAACGAGCGGTAAAGCAATTTGGAGCGAAGAAAGTCAAAAGGCCAAGAGGGTAAGCGCCAAGTTTGTCTTTTCGGAAGGGAATATACCGATCGTCCTATTAGCGCATGTCCCAAAGTTCATAGCCGTCAATGTACCGAAAGACAGATGTGTCGGCGGTCCTTCTATCGTAGAGTGTAACCAGAGCTTGGCGTGACGAAAGTACCGAATTCACTATGTAGATCGTGGTATTACTGTGGTTCAAGTCCTTGATATCGCGCAATAGGCTTGCCTGCTTTAACCCAAGACGATCACTTGTTCTATTGATGCGCAGAAAAGGTTGATGACAACATGCGGATATTCATAGCTGACTCAAACCAGGATTCTCGACTGGGTCTGCAGATGCTATTTCGCCAGGAACCAGGTATGTACGTTACTGGAATGGCGATTGAGACAGAAGGACTCTTGAAGCAGGTGGAAGCGACACGGGCAGATGTGCTGTTACTGGACTGGCATCTTCCAGGTGCATCATCAATGGAAATACTTGCTGATATCCATGAGCTTGAACCCTCGCCGAAGATTGTTGTTCTGTCCCCGAGGCCTGAAGAAGAGGGACCGGCCTTGTCGGCCGGCGCAGATGCGTTCGCTAGCAAGAACATACCGCCGGACGCACTTCTGGAGATAGTTCGCTCGCTTAGGGAGATCACGGTCGATTCTA
>LJTR01000079.1 GCA_001303465.1 Phycisphaerae bacterium SG8_4 | reverse complement strand
GCATCCAGGACTCTTCGGTCGCCGATGAATTTGGCTCTCAGCTCGGCGTTCACGTCGATCTGGCCCATCGCCAGCAGCCTGGCCATCTCATCAATGACCTTCTCCAACAGTGTCCCGGCCTTTCGAGCGGGCTCGGCGGGAAACTGCAGCGGCTGCTCGTACAGAATCAGTTTGCTGTGTGTGGCCAGTGCCAGCACGACGTCATGTACAACAACGTTTGTATCCTTCTGACCCCAGCCCTCCTGGACGAGCTTCAGGCGGACGATTTCCGTCGACAACCAGCGCCGTTTGTTGGCGTTGATCTTCTCGTTGGCGCGGAAAAGTTCCAGCGGCGAGCTGGCATCATAGACTTCGCCCTCCAACTCCATCTGCAGCTCGCTTCCGTAGTGGAGGGCGATCTTGGAGACAAGCGTTGACGGACGAACGTGAAAGCCGCGATATGGCGGCACAGGCACCTCAATCTCGCCAACCTCGGCGTACCGCTTAAGCATTTCATGGCACAGGTGTTCGGCACAGCCGATATAAAGATTGATGTGGGTCACCGAGTATTTCATCAGCACGTTCAGCAGCAACTCGGCCTCCACCACAGGCTCCTGCCGGCTTTGCGAGTCACATCGGTACTTCTTGACGTGTCGTTCGTAATGGTGAGCGAATAGCGTCGCAGTCCTCAACAAATGAAAGACAACGCTTATGTGCCCCCTGAGAACGGGCAAATCTGTATCAAGCTCCTCGGCCTCGGTGCCCGAAACGTATGTGTCGTAAAGCGACTGAAGATTGTGGAATTGAAGCTCAAGACTTCGCAACTTCTCCTCACTGAGCGAGTCGGCAGCATATGAAACGTACTCTTCGGGTTTTGCTCCGCTGGCGGCGCGAACATACTTGCTCTCCACGGCCAGATTCAGGAAAGCAGTCGTCAATCGAGCCGCCGATTCGGAGACCGCTTCGACCCTGCGCGTCTCACAATCGCGTGGCAACTGCCCCATCGGAAGCTCTTCGGAGTACGATTCCTCACGCGAGCTTCTGGACGGAACGACAAGGCCTAAATTGTCCGCCTTAACGAGCATTCTCTTTGCCACCCCCTGAAGCACCTCGACGGTGAAATCAAGTGTCTCGTCAGTGGACTCGACGAAGTCCTGCTCAATCGGTAAGAGCCGATAGCCGGCCAACCCGTAGCGGATGTGAAGCAGCTCATAGGTGAGATCGGAAAAATGTTTGATCGCGGCGGTCAGCGCTCTGAACGCACACCACCGGCAGTTGCGGCCGGCACCGCATGCATCAAGAAACTCCTCAACCTGTGTCGACTCCGACAGCAAAGCTCCCATCAGCGGGCGAGTCATTATGTTCTTGCTCGATCGACACTGCGAAAGATACTTGGCCAGACCAAGCAGCGTTCGGGCACGTTTGGAGATTTGTATTTGGATATTATTATCGGTCACTGTTACCGGAGCCATGTGGTTGCTGTTTGCCCTTCTCAGGAAGGGGCTTTATTTCCGGCTCACCAAAATCCTTGGGTATTTTGAACTCAAAAACCTTCTGGTCTATATCTTTGTTGACCTTAGGCTTGAGGAACTTGATCTCCTCGATATCCCCGTTAGGCGGTTCAGGCTCGATTTTGGTGGCACGGACCTTCGCCGGCAGACCCACTTTTTTGTCTATCCAGAAGTCTATTGAAAGAAAGTCGTCCTTATACACCGAATTCGGCTTAACCTTCAAACGCACTTGAGTAAAATCTCCTGCTTCGGGGTTTTTTTGCCCGATTAGCTCGACCTCGAACTGCTTTTTCAACTCTTCGGTCTTGGTAAATCCAAGCATTGGCAGGTTCTTGCTTGCCAATTCGAAGACGTCCATCGTCTTGTTCGGATCCTCCGGCTCGGCTAACTGGTAATACTTGACCTCTTCCATCCGGTAGTCAATATGAACCAGCCATATGCCCTTGAATTGGCGATCGCGATGGTTCAACAGGGTGCCGTCGAGAACGATGTATTGCTCGACTGCCTTCTGCTCCTTCTCATCTTCCTGCTGGAGCGTCTCGAAATTCACCCGCAGAGCCGATTTGCCTTCGGACCTCATGTAATACAAAACACCTTTACGTATCGCCTGCGATTCAAGCAGAGGCTGAACGTATTTGTGCTCGATCTGGCACTGGTATGACCTAAGCTGCCGGGTCTTTTTGTTCAGTTGTTCCAGGACTGCGTCGACCGGGTCAACCTGTGCAGGCCTATTGCGCGCACCGACACTCTCCGGGCGCCCGGCGGCCCAATAAGCCCCTCCAACCAAAAGCAGGACGAGGGCCCCTATTATTGTCGTCATTTTGCTCATTAGATTACCTTCCTTCACATTATTACGCACTATGTGTCATTGCTGTTTGCAGCAATCTCAAGTATCTGACCAATGTCCTCGATACAAAAATCGGCGTGTTCGGCAAACTCCTCGGCCTGATTGTGGCTGGCCAGAAGCACCGCCACCGCACCGGCGGCCTTCGCACTGAGCAAGTCGAACAGATAATCGCCCACAAGAAGAGTCTCCCGCGGCTCAACACCGAATTGGCGACATAACTGCAGGACACCGAACGCATCCGGCTTGACCGGCCCATCTTCACGACCGATAACTGCATCGAATTGAAGGTTGTGCTTGCGAGCAATGGCAAAGGCATTGTCTCGCTTGTTCCGCGTCAATATCCCGATTTGGATCCCCGCGGCACGAAGGGCCGAGAGCGTCTGCTCGGCACCGGGATTCAATTGAGACTCTGCGACGGCCCTTTTCTCGTGATAATACAGTATTCTCTCGGCCACTGCACGCTGCTGGGGCGTCATTTTCTCCATGGACTCCAGGAGGGGACCGGAATCCGGGGCCAGGCCAATCTCCTGGCGAATGGCGTCAAAATCGAAATAGGGCTGGGTAATCGTCCCGTCCAGGTCGAATATCACAGCTTTGAACGACATATCAGTAATCTTCTACGATTCCAATTCGGGTTTCTTGCGTAACAGTTCTATAAGATATCGGCCAGCCTGGCTCAGCATTTTACCTTTACGGACAATTATGCCAGTCGGCCTGACAAAATTCTCATTCGAAAAGCCTATGGCCTTGATCGTTCCGGCAGCCACTTCCTGGCCGATTGCCGTCCGGGGCAATATGCTTATGCCGGAATCAATCTCCACAGCCCGCTTGACGGTTTCAATATTGTCGAATTCCATTACCGGGCGCACAACCGTGCTGTATCGCTCCAGAATGCCGTCTATCCACGCTCGCGTCGGAACATCTTTCTCGAAAGATATGAATCTCTCAAATTGCAGCCTGTGAATATCCACGAGCGATTCATTAGACAATGGATGCCTCGGGCTGCACACCAGCACGAGCGGCTCATCTTCGAAGTCATAAACGTCAAGCCTCTTGTCCCTCTTGGCAACGGCCACCAGTCCGATATCCACCCGGCCGGCCAGGACCAACTCGTAGATTGTGGCGGAACTGAGGTACTCGACATGAACATTGACATTCGGATTGACTACCATGAATCTTTTGACATAGTCGGGCAGTGTGTGCATACCAATGCTGAAAATAGCCGCGACGTTTATGCGGCTTACAGACGACTTCTCGAGGGCAGCGAGCTCGCTCTTGAGTTGCTCATATCTATCCAGCATGTCCTTGGACGCCTGATAGAACAAGCGACCCTGCCTGGTGAGCTCGATGGGTCTCTTCTTGCGGTTGATCAACTGGCACTTGTGCGCCAGCTCGAGTTGTGCCAGCTGCTGCGAGACCGCAGACTGGCTCAGCAAGTGCTTCTCGGCGGTTTTCGAGAAACTTCGCATATCTGCCAGATCGCAGAATATTCTTAACATCTCGATATGCATTATAAACCCGCTTGATACTCCCCATAGGCAAGAACACAATTAATACCAATTCGGACGTTGTATTGTACCGTATCAGTTTTTCTAATCGAGGACAAGTCCCAAGGAAGGTCAAGAGTAGAAAGTTTTGCCCTTTCACTTTTTCCTTCTCTTGTTGCCAAGCTCCGACCTCCTCGCTACAATTCGCGGTGATGGGAAACGATGTGGACATAGGCAAAGTTGTTCGCCAGCACCTCGAGATGGAGCAGTTCCTTGCCGGTTTCGCCCCCAAGGATCCGGACCGGCAATCCGAGGGCCAAGATCAGGAGGATAATATGGCTGTTGCCGAGAAAGCCGCTGAACTGGAGAAAATCGCCGACGAGGTCCGTCAATGCCGCAATTGCACCCTGGGCTCGACCCGGACCAATGCCGTGCCGGGCGAGGGCAATCCCGACGCCCGCATAATGTTCGTCGGAGAAGCCCCCGGAGCCGATGAAGACGCTCAAGGCCGACCTTTTGTAGGCAGGGCCGGCCAGTTACTGGACAAGATAATCGCCGCCTGCGGGCTCAGGCGAAGCGACGTCTTCATCGGCAACATACTGAAGTGTCGCCCGCCGGGCAACCGCGACCCACGGGCCGACGAGATAATAAGCTGCCTGCCCTACCTGCAGAGACAGATTGAGATAATTGAACCTGAGATTCTCGTCGCGCTCGGCGCTCATGCAGCCCGGACGCTGCTCAACAGCGCCAAGTCGATAGGCCAGTTGCGGGGTCAGTTCCACGAATACTACACCGGGATCGGCCGGCCGGCCATAAAGCTCATGGCGACATATCACACTGCTTACCTGCTGCGCAATTACTCGCCAGAGAACCGCAGAAAGGTCTGGGAGGATATGAAAAAGGTCCTCGCAGAGCTCGACCTGCCGATTCCCAAATAGTCGACAATCTACTCATATCACACCGCCGTCAGCAGCGGCAAATCAAGATTGCCCCGCTGGTTCTCCGTCGAAAAAACAGAAACTTCGCAACGAAAGTCGCCTGTAGACGTCCTATACGAGTAGACAAAAGGCTATTGTGATGACGGCAGGTGAGGACGTGGGCCAGAATATCCTGAGAGACCAGTCACGTTTGTGCTAAGATAATAAGTGACCTCATCAAGGAGGCAGGTTCAGGAATTTCCACCGTGCTCTGTGCGTTATTGCCTGTCAGGCCTGTCGGAAAGGACAGAAGGAGAATGAAGAGATCGATTATACTGACTCTCGCAGCGCTGCTGGTAGCAGCGACACTCGCATCGGCGGCAACTCGCTCGGTTCCAGGCAACTACGCCACCATCCAGGAGGCAATCAGCGACTGCAACGACCAAGACGTGGTCATCGTTGAGCCCGGCACGTATTTCGAGAACATCAATTATCTCGGCAAGGAGATCGTCGTCACCAGCACCGATCCGGGCAATCCTGAGATTGTCGCCGTTACGATCGTTGACGGTGACGGCGAGGGCAGTGTCGTAACGTTCGAAAACGGCGAGAGTCCCCAGGCGGTTCTGACCGGTTTTACAATCGTCGGCGGATACGGGACTGCCAACACTACAATTCCGGAGGCAGAGTACGTGGTCTGGGGAGGCGGGATCTATTGTCTGAATTCTTCGCCGACCATCAAGGGCAATGTCATCATGAACAACATCGGCCCATTGAAGATGGAGAATGATCTACCTGTCGCGTTGGGCTACGGAGGCGGAATTGCCTGCGTCGAATCCAGCCCCATCATTACGGGCAACATCATCAAGAATAATTCGGCCTACGCCGGCGGCGGGATCATGACGTATATGGGCAACGCTGAGATCAGCAACAATATAGTGTACGACAATTCGGCCAGCGTCGGCGGCGGTCTCCTTCTGCTTGCCGGCGGGCGATTGTTCAACAACACCATTTCAGGCAATGATGCAAGTGGCGCCATTGCCGGCGGCGGATCGGGCTTTGCAGGCAATGTTTACGTCGAGTCCAGTGTCGAAATCGGTCAGTGCCCGATAGTAAACAACATAATATGCAACGCCAAATCCGGAGGCGGCCTATTCTCGGTCAGCGTCGGATCCAACCCGGTTGCATTCAATGACGTTTGGAACAATTCCGGGGGCAACTACGGCTCGACGAACCTTCAAACCGGCGAGCAGTTTTTCGACGGTGCCGCGGACAAAACAGGAACGGACGGAAATATATCGCAGGACCCTCTGTTCGCAGGGCCTCAAAGCAATGATTATCATCTACTAATGGACTCGCCCTGCATAGGCGCCGGAGATCCTGACTTTGTCCCCGGCCCAGACGGGACCGACATCGACGGCGATACTCGAATCTACGCGGCAATCGTTGACATTGGCGCCGACGAGTATATCGGATACGTAAAGCCGATCGCGAATGCCGGCCCGGATCAGTATGTGGAAACTCCCCGGCCGATTGCTCTCGACGGCAGCGAGAGCTTCTTCTATGACCACAACACAGCAGCAGCGTTCGAATGGGAGCAGCTTGCAGGGCCTGAAGTTCAATTGAGCGATCCGACCAGCGTGCAGACGAAGTTCACGCCACAAACCGACGGTGAATACAGGTTCGCGCTCGTCGTAAGTGACGGCACCAATAGCAGTCGCCCCGATGAAGTGCTGGTAACAGTTCGCAACCGTCCCCCCGTAGCCGATGCCGGGCCCGACCAGTCATGGAGCTCGATTCCGGTTGTGGTAACACTCGACGGCAGAGGCTCTGGCGACCCGGGCGACCAGGCGGTGACCTATCACTGGAGACAAATCGCCGGTCCGGCCGTCGAGTTAAGCGACGAGAACGCCGCCGAGCCTGCGTTTGCCCCCACCGAACTCGGTGTGTGCGTGTTCGAACTGATCGTGAACGACGGCCTGCTGGACAGTGAGCCCGACATCGTCGGCATTGTGATAGGCAACCGCGCTCCAACAGCCGATGCAGGATCGTCCCGATACGCAGCCCGGGACCCAATCGTTCTCGACGGAACAGGCTCGTTCGACCGTGACGGTTACGGCGAGCTCAGTTACCAATGGCGCCAGGTTTGGGGCCAATCGGTCAACATCGCCGACGTAGACACCGCCACGCCGACAATCAGCGGATTCACCCAGGCAAACACGGTCCAGCTCTGCGAGTTCGAGTTGACCGTAAGTGACGGCGACCTTTTCAGCCGGCCCGACACGGTCGAGGTAATAGTCGTACCGGATTTCGGCAACAAATTCCTTGTACAAACGAATCCTCCTTTTGATCCGGAAAAGCCGACGATCGTCGGCTTTGGCGGCGGTAATTGCACCATGGGCGGAGGCTGGAGTCTGCCGTCTCCGGCCGATTGGTACGAAAGAACAAACTTTCTTACGGTCAGTTCTTACGAACCGCCATACGATGAGTATGGCGACGTGCTCATCGTATATCTGTCAAGCGTCGCACCGGATTACGCCCAGCCAATCCAGACGATGGGCTTTAGCACGGGCAACATGCCGGCGATTGACGTCGCTATTGGTGTTAACGAGAAATACGCCGATGCGCGTTTTGCGGTGAATCGCGTCACTCTGCTGGATCCCGCCTGTCGCGGATATAGCGACTATATTTCGCGATTTCTTGCAAGCGCCGTCGATGCAGAGCCGTGCTGGATCGACAATTACTTCTCGACGGCCGGAACGTACAACCGCGGAGCACTGAATGTGAAATTCCCCGCCCCCCCTGCCACTCACAGCACACCGCCCAGTTGGTTTGGCCGTTCAGCCAATGCCTCCATCTGGCCCGGCGGCGATCTTCACAATGACGGAGTCACGGCGGGCTACTACATTTCCGTCGCCGGACCGGGCAAGAATCTTCGATTAGCTCCCGATGCAAACGAATACTACTTCGAATGGAACTCCACCGCAGATCATCTGGAATTCTACAACGAGTCGGCGTATCCGGCTCGGATACCGAAGCCTGCGGCGCTCGTCGGCCCGGAAGATGGTGCTTTTGTGGATGTCAACGGAGCACTGTTCGGTTGCGATCTCACCGAAGGGGCGGTCGGCTATCGGCTGCTGCTGGGACCCGATCCTCAGAACCTGAACTACATCGTCTCCGACACACCGGATCCGCCGCTGGAATTGTTGGCAACATTGCCGTTCGAGACCACCTACTGGACGGTTGTGACCAGCGACCAGCACGGGGCAACCATCTACCCGGACCCGATGCGTATTGAATCGGTGAGCGTACAATCACAACCGATTGAGAATGTCACAACAGGCAAGACATATCCGTCAATTCAAAGTGCCATCAACGACGCCGGTGCCGGCGACGAGATAGTCATTGGCCCCGGCATCTATCGCCACTTCGAGAACATAGACTTCAAAGGCAAGAGCCTTACAGTCAGATCAGCCGACCCGGATGACCCCGACGTCGTATCGGCAACCATCATCAATGGCCGCGGCCGTTGCGCAGCGGTGAGATTCTCCAGCGGCGAAGATGCCAATTCCGTCCTGGCCGGCATAACCATCACCGGCGGCGACTGGGGGCTCTACTGCACAGGCGCGTCCCCAACCGTCACCAAGTGCGTCATCAGAGACAATACACATGCCGGAATAAGGCTGTGGAAGCTGGGCAACCCGACGATCACCCACTGCGATATTGTCGCCAACGGCGGCGCCGGCATCGAGATGGTTCTGTACAAGAGCGGCCGTTATGTCTTCGACAACTATCCGACGATCACCAATTGTCTAGTCGCGGCAAATTCGCAGCACGGCATCTCCGGCGGCGATCCGACAATCACCAACTGCACAATTGTCGAAAACCTGCTGAACGGCATTGACGGCTCAGTGGCAACCGTCACAAACTCCATCATCTATTTCAACGGCAACGGCTCGCCTGAAGCGCAGATATCAGACAGCACCGCCACCGTGACATACACCGATATCCGTGGCGCCTGGCCCGGGGCGGGCAACATTGACGCCGATCCGGCTTTTGTCTCGCTGCGGGATTGGGGCGACGCCGACAACCCGAACAGCTCGGCCCGAATCGACGGCGATTACCACCTGAAGAGCGCAGCGGCCAGATGGAGCACAGAGGTGAGGGCCTGGACTTCGGATGATATCACCAGCCCCTGCATTGACGCAGGCGATCCCGCTTCGCCGCTCGGCGCCGAACTGCAATCGGTGTCCGGCGATCCCGGCAACGAACGAGGCGAGAATCTTCGCATCAACATGGGCGCCTACGGCGGAACAAAGGAGGCCAGCCTCGCGGTTCGTGATTGACGGCTTCTCCGGCGACCTGGCGATTATCGAGCGGTCAGAGTCTTTCTCTCAGCAGTTCCTGTAGTCATGCGAGTTCGCCGGATTTCATGTGGTAAGTGTGCTCGGCGTCGGGATATTGCTGATTCTCGACCTCGCTGGCGCAGGCTTGGAAGTCCTTGACAGGACGCTCGGCCATATTGTCGTAACTCTTCGAGAACTTCGGGCAAGGCCCTTGAACCAGCCCCAGAACATCGGGGCCGATCAGTCTCTGCCCGTCACAGTGCGGCCCGGCCCCGATCCCCATCACGTGCACTTGGCAACGACTTGTGATGATCTCAGCCACCTCCGCAGCGGTCCCTTCGACCAGCAGCATGCTCGCACCGCTGCCAACCATCTGCTCGGCGAGGCTTATCGATCCGACGGCCATCTCGGCGTTGGTCGCCTCGGCCTTGTATCGCCCGATCTTGCTCATGCTCTGCTATAGTGACCCGATTGCCCGTAATTCAGACCCTCTGAAGAACTGACGTCGAAAAAAATAACAGCGAGACCGTTAAGTTATTGGAACAAAGTTTATACTTCAGGAGTAAAGTAATACGATTTCACGACGGCATTTGAACGCCCGAGAAAGAAAACTGAAACATTTTTTTGATTTTTGTCATTAAAATCTTGACGCACAGAGGAAAAAAGTGTAGTTTTCTTTTGCCTTAGTATTTTTTCCCTAAAGGATTGTTAGGGATCTGCACGATTATTAATTAAGGATGATTAATATCTAAAGAAGAAAGGGATTTTTTCGGTCCGCTATTATCAGCTTTTCATCACCCTCCTCCGAAGCCAGATTCTGTCTTTATTGGAATCTGGCTTTTTTAGTCCGACGGCATGTTAACATAGGAATTATCTCGTGTGCCGCTAATGTCATTGTGGGATATATGGTGAGAATGCAACCAAGTCGAGGTTTTTGACAAAATACCCCGCACTACTTCCGACCCACATTTGTTGCGTCTTGCCATTTGCCCTCTTTTCTGTATTATGAGATAGATATGGAAAGCAGACTTTTTGGCTTATCGGCAAAGACAGCATTGGTTACCGGCGGCAGCAGAGGTATCGGCCTGGCTCTCGCAAAGGGTCTGGCTAATCAAGGAGCCAATGTGGCAATCGTCTCTCGCACCAAAGAGCAGCTCGAAACAGCCGCCAGGCAAATTCAAGCCGAGACTGACAGCAACGTCTGGACTTTTGCCTTCGATCTGGCAAATACCGAATCGATAGGGGATCTTTTCGCCAGTGTAGCGGCCAAAACAAATGGCATTGACATTCTCGTCAATTGCGCCGGGACGACCATCCGCGGCCCCTCTGAAGATGTTGACATTGTCACCTGGAACGAAGTCATTGAGCTGAACCTCACCTCGGCGTTCGTTTTGTCGCAGGCATTCTGCCGGCATCGAAGAGACGTCGACAAAGCGGGCAAGATTATCAACATCGGCTCGTTGACATGCCACGGCGCACGGCCCACAACGGCGGCGTACGCGAGCAGCAAAGGCGGCTTGCTCATGCTAACAAAAACTCTGGCCGTCGAATGGGCCAAGTACAATATCAACGTAAACGCGATCGGACCGGGCTACATCGCCACCGAACTGACCGAACCGCTGTGGAGCGACGAGGAGTTCGACCGCTGGGTCCTTTCGAAAACTCCGCTAGCCAGGTGGGGTGAGCCCGACGATCTCGTGGGCGCGGCGGTTCTGCTCGCCTCGAAAGCGGGTGATTTCATTACCGGTCAGATAATCTACGTCGACGGCGGCTGGCTCGCCCTTCTATAAAAGAGGCTGAGATTTCACGAGAAGACTTTAGACTAACTCTGTTTGGAGGCAATTCACATGGGTATCGGTAAGGCAAGAGCTTCAAGCATGGCGCTTCTCCTGGCAGCAAACTTGCTGCTTGCAACAGCAGAAAAGGCAAAACCTCAGACGAACGCGGAGAAGTTGACGCTTCTGGCCCGAAACAGACAGCAGATACCGGCGGCGCCAGGTGAATTCAGAGTGCTCAGCAACAGACTACACTGGGCGCCCTCGCAGACCGCAATCATTATCTGCGATGTGTGGGACCAGCACTGGTGCAAGGGAGCCACCAGAAGGGGAGCAGAGCTTGCGCCGCGAATAAACGAGGTCGCCTCCAAGGCGCGCGACATGGGCATGCTTATAATACACGCTCCCAGCGGTACAATGGATTCGTACCAGGACCACCCCGGCCGCAAGATCGCCGGCAGTGCGCCTGAGGCGGCGAACCTGCCCAAAGACATCGCCAAATGGTGCAGGTGGATCGACGAGAACGAGCAAGCCGTCGGCTACCCCATCGATCACTCCGATGGCGGCTGCGACTGTGAGCCGGCGTGCAA
>LJTR01000078.1 GCA_001303465.1 Phycisphaerae bacterium SG8_4 | reverse complement strand
TGACTTGTTATGCCAAATGGCGAAGGACGATGAGTCTCATGCTGATCTGATTCATCTGATGGCTGCGCTGGTGCTGCAGAAGTCGGGGCGGCCCGTAGAGGCGGAACTGTGGTATAAGAAGATCTCAGACTGGCAATCACATCTCTTTGTGCTGAGTGAGCTGGGGTATGCGTGTGAGATCACAGGGCGACTTTCAGATGCAGCCTGCTATCGAAAGAGAGCCATGGAAATAGATCCGGAAAACCCGGAGATCTGGAGTAGTCGCGCAATGGATATGATGCTTGCCGGCAACGTGGAAGCCGGCGTAAGACTCCTGCAGAAGGCCCTCCGGAAAGACCCGGGCAATGCGGCAACCCATTCCAATGTTCTGTGGTGTCAGCACTATCTGCCCAACTTGAACCGGCAAATCCTCTTTGAGGAGCACAAGAAATGGGCGCTGCTTCACGCTCCGGCGAGCCTCGCGAGGACCGATCACTATCGGGTCCCTGATCCTGACCGCAGACTTCGGGTCGGCTACATTTCTCCGGATTTTCGCAGACACTCGGTGGCGTACAGTTTTGAAGCTTTCCTGAGTGGCAGGAATCGTGAGGACGTCGAAGTCTATGGATATGGCAATGTCGTGAGAGAGGACGAGATGACCGAACGCCTGAAGCAACAGTTCGATCACTACCGAAATGTCCGCGGTGTAGCCGATCGAGAAGTTGCACGCCTCATTGAGAAAGACAAGATAGACATTCTCGTTGAGTTGGGCGGACACACAGTCAACAACCGGTTGTGTGTTTTGGCATACAAGCCCGCTCCAATCCAAATTGACTACGGGGGACTCAACACGTCCGGGATGAGCCAAATCGACTATCGCATAACTGACCGCATACTCGATCCTCCGGATTTGCAGAAGTACTATGTCGAGGAATCGGTTTGCCTGCCGGGCGGCTTTATCTGTTACACTCCGCCGGAGTTTGCCCCGCCCGTAGCACCGCTACCTGCCGAGCGCAATGGTCATGTCACTTTTGGATCATTTAATGCCAGCCTAAAGATCAACTCCCACATCCTGTCACTGTGGGCACTTGTGCTAAAAGCGACCCCTGATTCGCATCTTCTGATGAAATTTCAAGGAGGGGCAGACAAGGGCATGCGGGATATGTTCGTAGGCCAGCTCAAGGAATTGGGCATTTCTCCGGACAGGATAGAGGTACATCGATGGAAGCGATCCGTTGAACATCTGCAGCTTTACGGCCAAGTGGACATCGCACTGGACACATATCCGTTCAATGGCTGCATAACCACGTTGGAAGGACTGTGGATGGGAGTCCCATTGGTCTCTCTGGTTGGCACTGACAATCTTCTTGCGCGGTCTGGACTTAGTATACTCAGCCGCATCGGCATGGAGTTCTTTGCTGCATCCACCCCTGCCGATTTTGTGGCCAAGGCTACTTCATTGGCACAGAATCTTCCGGCCTTGGCCAAGATTCGCGCGTCACTGCGTCCTCGCATGCGTGCGAGCACTATCTGCGACGTACGAGGCTATGCCAGCTACATCGAGGCAGCTTACAGAAGAATGTGGGTACGGTGGTGCAGGAGCCGGAATATGGACGGCCCGCACCATGAGCTTGGGCCCCAGAGAGGTTCGGCGGAATCGGACGAAGATCTGGCACTGGTTCCAGCGCCAGATTTGTGCGAATAGCAGTATTTCAAAAGAAAGCTTGATTTAATTCCATCGGAGAAAAGTGGATGACACTGCCGGCAGTATCAAACGATCAACGTTGTCCAGAAACAGATGGGCAACTCTCTGCCGCTCCTGAGCAAACGAATACCAGAATTGATCTGTCGAAAGTTGTCTCTGTCAAGAACCTGCAAATGCAGCTCAATATCCCCGCCGGTTTTCTGCCGGATTTTATCGCTGAAGCCAATATGGCAGTAAACAGGGGGCTCATTGCTAAGGCAGTTGATCTTCTCAATGACGACAATGTCGCAAAAGCGTCTCAGATAGCCGCAGCCAACCCGATGCAAGCCGACGTCATATATTTCATGCTCGCTTTGACATTTCAGAAGACCAGACAACTCAAGAAGGCTGCAAGATGGTACAAGAAGATACTGGAGCATCAGCAGAACGCCTTAGTGCTCAATGAGCTGGGATGTATCTATCAGAATATTGGACGATTGTCCGATGCGATGGAATACCGGAGAAAGGCACTCCAGATAGAGCCGGACAATCCGGGGATATGCAGCAACTATGCCGCAGACCTGATGCTGGCCGGAAGGACGCAGGAAGGCATCACTCTGCTGCAAAATGCGTTGAGGGCAAATCCCGGGAACGCCCTGATCCATTCCAACGTGATATGGTACATGCATTATCTGCCGGACCAGAATCCCCAGAGTCTCCTCGAGGAGGCAACGCGATGGGGGCAAATGCATGCGCCGATGAGCCTGGCCAAAACGTGTCATGAAAATACCCCGGATCCTGACCGCAGGCTCCGAATTGGTTATATTTCACCCGATTTTCGCAAACATTCGGTGGCCTACAATTTTGAAGCATTTCTGAGCGGGCGCAATTCCGAGACGACCGAAGTATACGGATACGCAAGCGTATCGCACCCGGACGAAATGACCGAGCATCTCAAGAAAAGGTTCGATCGCTACCGGAACGTCTTTGGCGTTGTTGATGCGGAGGTTGCGGCCCTGATCCAAAAGGACAAGATCGACATCCTCGTCGAGATTGGGGGCCATACAGGCGATAACCGGCTCGCCGTTCTGGCCTACAAACCGGCTCCAATCCAGGTCGATTACGGGGGGCTCAGCACGTCAGGAATGAAACAGATCGATTATCGGTTGACCGACAGCCTGCTCGATCCTCCTGAAGTGCACAAATTCTATGTCGAACAATCGGTGCCTCTGCCCGGCGGCCTTTTTTGTTACAGTCCTCCCCAATTTGCTCCTCCCGTGGCGCCGCTGCCCGCGAAGCGTAACGGCTATGTAACCTTTGGCTCATTCAACGGCAGTCTTAAAATCAATGAGCATATTCTGTCACTTTGGGCACAAGTCCTTAATGCAGACGAAAACTCCCGTTTTCTAATGAAATTTCCTGGGGCCAGAGATCAGGCCATGAAAGACTTGTTCCTTAAACAGTTCGAGCAGTTTGGAGTATCGAGAGAGAGAATACGGATCGAGAGCTGGAAGCCGTCTGCCGAACACTTGAAGTTGTACGGCGAGGTAGACATTGTGCTGGACACGTATCCGTTCAATGGTTGCATAACTACATTGGAGGGCCTGTGGATGGGAGCGCCGATAGTCTCGCTGGTGGGCCGAAACAGCCTCCTTTCAAGAACGGGGCTGAGCATACTCAGCCGCATAGGCCTGGAGTTCTTCGCCGCAGCCACGCCTCAAGAGTTTGTTGCCAAGACAATAGCCTTTTCACAGAATCTGGATGCCCTGGCCAAAATTCGCGCTTCGCTTCGTCAGCGGATGGTCGTAAGCCCTCTCTGCGATACGAAGAGCTACGCCGCAAGCGTGGAAGCGGCCTACAGGAAAATGTGGTACCGATGGTGCCGCAGCCAGGGGGTAGATACCCCTGACGAGAAGGTCAATCGCAAATTCGGTGACAGTGACCTGGCAGGTGTATCAGCGAATATATCGGGGGACATATGAATGGAGCAGTCTTCCATCTCCTTTTCAACGGATCCGGATAGCGGCGAGATGAGAGTCTTGGTCTCGGACAAGGATCTGCCGGCTTTTCTAATCTCGGCCAAGGAAGCTATCGAGGCGGGGCGTTTCGAGCAAGCCGCAGAATTACTCAACAACCAAGAAGTCGAACAAGTCGGCAGAATGCTGGAAGAACATCCTTCAGGGACGAGTATCATGTTTGTGCTCGCCCTGATGCTGTACAAGATAAGGCGCTGGAACGAGGCGGAGCAATGGTACAAGAAGATTCTGGAGGTCGAGCAACACGCTTTAGTGTTTCACGAGTTGGGGCGTATTTGTCGGCGGACGGGGCGCATTACTCAGGCAAGGCAATACCGGGAGAAAGCTGTAAGGGCAGATCCGGGCAACACTGCAATTGCAACCACCTTTGCTCTGGACGTGATACGGACAGGTGACACACAAAACGGTTTGAACATACTGCAAGAGGTGATAGAGAAAGAGCCGCACAATGTGGACGCCCATTCCAAGCTTCTCTTTCACCTGCATTATCTGCCGAATCTAGACGGACAGATGCTTCTCGCCGAACATAAACAATGGGGATTCATGCACGCTCCGGCTAGCCGGGCCAGACGTTCACACGCAAATGATCGCAATCCTGACCGCAGGCTCAGAGTCGGGTATATCTCGCCTGACTTTCGTTTGCACTCGGTGGCGTACAACTTTGAGGCGTTTCTGAGCGGACGAGATTGCCATGCACTGGAAGTCTATGGCTACGGCAACGTCGCAAAACCCGATACAATGACCGAACGCCTCCAGGAGCAATTCGACCACTACCGAAGTATTCGCGGCCTGAGCGATGAAACGGTGGTGCGCATGATTGAACAAGACAAGATCGATATTCTGGTAGAGATCGGAGGGCACACTGGTGACAACCGCCTCCTTGTAATGGCACACAAGCCTGCCCCTGTTCAGGTGGACTACGGCGGAATAAATACATCCGGGATGGTACAAATAGACTATCGTCTTACCGACAGCCTGCTCGATCCACCTGAGCTGCACAAATTCTACGTCGAAGAATCATTTTGCCTGCCGGGCGGCTTCTTCTGTTACCGCCCACCCGACTTTGCCCCACCGGTAGCACCTCCGCCGGCTACACGAAACGGCTACACTACTTTCGGCTCGTTCAATAACAGTATGAAGATCAATCCTTACGTTGTATCGCTCTGGGCACAAGTCCTGAAGGCCAACGATGGATCACGTTTTCTGCTTAAGTTCACCGGCGGCCAGGATCACGATATAAGAAACAACTTTTTTCGTCAGTTTGAGCAGATGGGAGTCGAGCGTGAAAGGATCAAAATTCACGGCTGGAAATCTCCTGTCCAGCACCTGCAGCTTTACTCAGATATTGACATTGCTTTGGACACTTATCCGTATAATGGCGGCTTGACAACGCTGGAGGCTCTGTGGATGGGAGTTCCGGTAATTTCGCTATTTGGCAAACACGTCTTTCTTTCCCGTGCAGGGCTGAGCATGCTCAATAGATTGCATTTGGATTTCTTCGCGGCCTCGACGCCGCAGGACTATGTCTCCAAAGCCACTGCGCTGGCGAGCAACGTCGAAGCACTTGCGAAGATTCGTGCTTCGATGCGAACCCGGATGGCGGCCAGCACGCTGTGCGACGCCAAAAGATTTGCCCGCGAGGTCGAACAGGC
The DNA here is from genome assembly GCA_001303465.1 of Phycisphaerae bacterium SG8_4. Lineage (GTDB taxonomy): Bacteria > Planctomycetota > Phycisphaerae > Sedimentisphaerales > Anaerobacaceae > SG8-4. The sequence continues at coordinate 6,167 of LJTR01000078.1, read as the reverse complement.
CTATCGCCAAATGTGGCGCCGTTGGTGCCAGAGCCAGAGAGCTAAGGCTGCAAGTCAACGGCCGAACTCGGCCGGCGGCCAATCCAATGACAACTTGACAGTATGTTCCAGTATAGCGGCGAATTCGTTGGAGAAGGCATAGATGAGAGAACCTTCAAATTCCAGCTTGATCCGCCCAAGGCCCAAACACCGCGAATTCATTCTTAGAGCCAAAACCGCCTTTGAGAACGGAAGAACTGACGAAGCGATCCGCATCTACCTGGATGCGATTTCGCGAGGCCAAAAGAATGCGGCAATCTATAAGACCTTGGGAGAACTGTACTTATCGCTCAATGAAAATGAAACGGCGCTAAAGTGGCTTCAAGACGCATTTGAATTCAAACCCGCCTCAGCCCAACTGCTCGAGGGAATCGTATCGGCCTTAATCAGCCTCGGCCGCGTGGACGAAGCTGTCAGGAAAACCCGCAAATCAACGGATCTGTTTCCGAACATGCAGATTACAAGCGGCTCGCTCACTGAGGCGGTGATTCTGGTCTCTGACGCGGCAGCCGAAGAGGCAGATCAAGAGGGGCGCGCCCGAACTGATGCGAAGTTGAAGATAGCCGATGCACTACTTGGAGCCAAGCAGTTCAACCTCGCCGAGCAATGGTACAAGAGAATAGCCAAACACGAGCCGGATGCCTCAATCTGCGCCAAGATCGCGTGCGCCAGCCGTTTCATGGGGCACCTGTCTGAGTCAATCGAATGGCAGAAGAAAGCGGTTGAAAAGGACCCCGGAAACGCCGAATACATGGCAAACCTCGGGACGCTTCTGATGTCAGTAGACGAGAAAGACCCGGGCATGGAGATGTTGCACAAGGCTGTCAGCGCAGCGCCTAAAGAGGCGAGGATTCACTCCAGCCTTCTGGCGAATTTGCATTACATGCCGGAGCTTGATCCTGAGATGCTCTTGGCCGAACATAAACGTTGGGGACAGCTTCACGCCCCGGGAGAACGAGCAAGCACGTGGCACAATAACATTCCCGATCCAGATCGAAAGCTCCGGATTGGTTACATTTCAGCAGATTTCCGTATGCACTCGGTTGCGCATAACTTCAGAGCGTTTCTCGATGACCGGGATCCAGAGAAGGTGGAAGTCTACGGATATGGAAATGTTGCCGTTCCGGACACGATGACAGAATTGCTCAAGGGCAAGTTCGACTGCTACAGGACCATCCATGATCTTGAAGATGAGAGAACGGCCCGTCTGATCGAACGAGACCAGATCGACATCCTCGTGGAGATCGGCGGTCATACCAGCGACAATCGCCTCGGCGTGCTGGGATATAAGCCAGCTCCAATTCAAGTTGATTACGGAGGATTCAATACGTCGGGAATGCATCAAATCGATTATCGCTTGACCGACAGCCTGCTCGATCCACCCGAGCTACAGGGGTTCTATGTGGAAAAATCAGTCTGTTTACCGGGCGGTCTTTTCTGTTATACCCCTCCTGAATTTGCCCCACCAGTCGGACCTCTTCCCGCAAAGCAGAATGGCTTTATGACGTTTGGATCGTTCAGCAACCCGATCAAGATCAACACCAACACCATGTCAATGTGGGCTGAAGTCCTCAAGAAAACGAAAAACTCCCGCCTGCTTCTGAAATTCAGAGGAGGCAATGACCGGCAGCTTCAAAAGCACTATTTGAGCCAATTCGAACGAATGGGGGTCTCGGCAGAAAGGATAACAATCTGCGGATGGAAATCCCCCGTTGACCACTTGGAGTTGTATAATCAGCTGGACATAGCGTTGGATACTTATCCATTCGGTGGCTGTATGACCACGCTGGAGGGACTATGGATGGGTGTGCCCGTGGTCTCGTTAGTCGGAAACAGCAGCCTTCTTTCACGAACGGGCCTGAGCATACTCAGCCGCCTGGATATGGAGTTCTTTGCCGCGCGAGCACCCGATGAGTACATCTCCAAAGCTGTTGCCCTTGCGCACAAAGCGGATGCCCTTGCCGACATCCGTAGTTCGCTGCGCCAACGAATGACGGCCAGCACAGTATGCAATGGAACATACTATGCCCGCTGCCTGGAAGAAGCCTATCGCCAAATGTGGCAAAGATGGTGCCGAACTCATCGCGCCGCCGCGGCCGCTCAGCAGCGTGAAAACCCGGCCTGCAGGCAGCCGGCGGAAGCCGCCGCACAAGGGGGTGCTCTGGATTTCTTCATTTCTCAAAACAGTTCTCTCCAGTTCACCGTTTCCAAGGCGGGCCTGCCTTCTGCTCTGCTCAAGGCCGGTGAGGCGGTGAAAGTCGGAAAGACCGCCGAGGCCGCCACCCTTCTCAACGACCAGGCCGTCAGTGCCGTGGAACAGTTGGTAAGGGATGATCCCAGCCGAACAGATGCCTTGTTCATGCTTGCAGCGCTTTTCGCCAAGGTTGGGGATGTCACGAAAGCCGAGCAGTACTACAAAGAAATCCTTGCGCACCAATCCCATGCATTAGTCCTTTTCGAACTGGCAAATATATGTCGCGACACCGGGCGTTTGTCAGAAGCCGTCCGTTACCAGCAGCAAGCCGTTGAATTGTCTCCGGACAGCCCGGAACTCTGGACCACTCTTGCCGAGTACCGCATACGGATGGGACAGACGCAGGAAGGTATCGACCTATTGCGTAAAGCAGTCGAAACCAAGGCGGACGAGGTGAACCACTCCAAGTACCTCTGGCACCTCCATCAATCGCCGCAACTCGATCAACACGAACTCTTTGAAGAACATAGACGATGGGCCCGGATTCACGCGCCTGTCAATCTGGCCAAGGTTTCCCATGACAATTGTCGTGATCGTGACCGCAGACTTAAAGTTGGTTATGTCTCGCCTGATTTCTGCGGACATTCAGTTGCGTATTTCTTCGAGTCGCTTTTAGACGGACATGACCGAGATGTCACACAGGTATACGGATACGGCAATGTCCCTTGCCCTGACCAGGTCACCGAGCATCTCAAAGGCAAATTCGACCATTACAGGAACATCTGCGGGCTCGATGACGACACAGTGAGCCGTATGGTCGAACGGGACAAGATAGACATCCTGGTGGATCTTGCCGGCCACACTTCGGGCAACCGCCTCGGCGTTTTCGCCCGCAAGCCCGCGCCCATCCAGGTCACCTATTTGGGATTTCCCGATACTACTGGAATGGAACAGATCGACTATCGTTTGAGCGACGAGCTGGCCGATCTTCCTGAGGCGCAGCAGCTCCACACCGAAAAGCTCGTCTTCCTATCCAAGGGATTCCTGTGCTACAAACCTCTGCGCTTCGTCCCCCCGGTGTCGCCTCTTCCTGCCATCGAAAGAGGCTACTTCACCTTCGGGTCGTTCAACAATAACTGCAAAATACAGCCGCCCATTATGAAGCTTTGGGCAAAGATTCTGAAATCCAAAGAGAACTCGCGCTTGCTGTTGAAGTTCGGCGGCGGAGACGACGAGGCGGTTAGAGGTCATTACCTGCACCGATTTCAAGAGCTGGGAATCACCCCCCACAGGGTGGAAATCTGCGGCCGAAAGCCTACGATAGAGCACTTCAAGATGTACGGCCAAATAGACATTGCTTTGGATACACATCCCTACAACGGAACGACAACAACCTGCGAGGCAATGTGGATGGGCGTACCTACGATCTCACTGGTGGGCAAAGCCCATTCCTCCAGGGTAGGACTGAGCATACTTAGCCGCGTGGGCCTGGGTGACTTCGCTGCTTCTACAGCCGCCGAATATGTTGCCAAGGCCATCGCCTTCTCTGGCGAGCTTGAAAACCTGGCAAAGATTCGCACATCCCTGCGCGCGGCGATGTTCAACAGCCCTCTGTGCGACAGGAAGGGCTTTGCTCGAAGCCTGGAAGATGCGTACCGAAAGATGTGGCACGAGTGGTGCGCAGATTCGGGTCGCTCCGGCTGTATCGACGAACCAGTTTGTCGGTCCGCATCCACTCAGTTAAGATTCAGTCTGTCGGAGGACAGGTAGATGCAGCAGTTAACAACCTCCAGTTCAGCACTCACCGAAGAGAGCTTGTTGCAGATCCTTACCGAAACCAGGGCCGCCGCCGAAACAGGACACATCGAACGAGTGACAACACTGCTGGACGAACGAGTGATTGCCTGCGCCGACAAGGTCATAGATGCCAATCCGTCACGGACGGACATCATGTTCCTTATGGCCAATATATTCCATGCCATGCGGGAGCTGGACAAGGCCGAGCGTTATTACAAGAAGGTGCTGGACTATGAGCCAATTCCTCTGGCATTTATCAACTTGGGGCACATATGTCACTTCTCGGGGCGTCTTTCGCAAGCGATCACATACAGGAAGCAAGCTGTGGAACTTCGTCCCGAAGAACCATCGGTCTATCACGATCTTGGCTGTTCTCTGATATTCACGGGCCATAAGGAAGAAGGCATTGAGATGCTGCGAAAGGCCGTGGAAATGGCCCCGAACGATCCGAATATCCACTCAACTTATCTCTTTCGCCTTCACCATCTTGCGGACCTTGACCTGCAAATGCTCTATGAAGAACACAGGCACTGGGCGCAGATTCACGCACCTATAAGCCTGGCTAAAAGCTATCACGCTAACATTCCACAGACCGATCGAAAGATCCGAGTCGGCTATATCTCCGGCGATTTCCGTACGCACCCGGTGGCATATTTCTTCGAGCCGCTTCTGGAAGGGCATGATCGCAGCGAAGTTGAAATCTACGGATACAGTAATACATCCCGACCAGACCGCGTAACCAAACGTCTTGCACATAAATTCGACCACTATCGAAACATTCTCAATCTGTGCGATACAGACGTAGTGAATCTCATCGAGCAGGACAGGATCGACATACTGGTCGATCTCGCCGGCCACACCTCGGGCAACAGCCTGACCGTCATGGCACATAAGCCGGCGCCGATAGCTGTTACCTACCTGGGATACCCCGATACCACCGGAACCGAGCAAATTGACTATCGCCTGACCGACAGCCTTGCCGATTCTGCTTCGTCGCAGAGTTTTTATACCGAAGAGCTGGTATTTTTGCCCGATGGATTCCTGTGTTACAGACCGCCCGATTTCGCTCTGCCCGAAGGGCCCCTTCCAGCCCTGAGAAACGGCTTTGTCACCTTTGGCTCATTCAACAACAACTCCAAGATCAATCCCGAGATCCTGTCGCTTTGGGCGCAGGTTTTACATTCCAATGACGGATCTCGGCTTGTCCTCAAATCGAGAGCAGGTGACGACGATGGTGTGCGGCAGATCTACCACCGGCAGTTTGAGCGGCTCGGAATATCACCAGACAGAATAGAAATGCACGGCCAAAAACCCGCTATTGAATATATGAAGCTCTATAACAGCGTTGACATTGCATTGGACACGTATCCTTACAACGGCACTACAACCACTTGTGACGCCATGTGGATGGGCGTCCCGGCAATCTCAATGTTCGGAAAACACCATGCCTCCAGAGTAGGATTGAGCATTCTTACGCGGGTGGAATTGGAGTCTCTTGCTGTCTCAAGACGCAGCGAGTTCGTTACCAAGGCCACCGCCCTGGCTCAGAATCTGGAGGCCCTTGTAGACATGCGCTTCTCGATGCGTCAGCGCATGACCAAAAGCACATTGTGTAATGCGAGGGCATTTGCACATAGCGTCGAGAGTGCCTATCGGCAAATGTGGCACAAATGGTGTCTGAATCAGGGTGTTGGAGTGCCGAATCAAAAGCTCGGGAGCAAATACAGCAGATGAGTGAAACTTTGACGCCTGGACAAGTTGATGCAAATACTAGCCAACTGCAATTCACGACCGGCAAAGACGGTACGCCTCGAATCGATCTCTCAGTCGACGAGATGCCGCAGTTCCTTGTAGCGGCCTACACTGCCATCTCGGCCGGCCGAATCGACGAAGCGGGCAGACTGCTAAACGAGCAGAACATTGAAACGATCCGTCAGATGGCAGAGACAAACACGTGCCGAACTGATGTCATGTTCATGGTCGCGCTGATGTTCTTTTCCGTCAAAGATTTCCACAACTCAGAAAGATGGTTCAAGGAGGTGTTGAAACGCCAACCACATGCGTTGGTATACCGTGAATTGGGACGTATCTGCATGTTGACCGGCCGAACATCTGAGGCAATGGAGTACAGAAAGAA
>LJTR01000476.1:3408-7899 GCA_001303465.1 Phycisphaerae bacterium SG8_4 | reverse complement strand
CTGGGGCTCTGGCTCGGGCGATGACGACTGGGGCAATGGCTCGGGCGATGGTGGTTGGGGCGGTGGCAATACCGATGTTTCTCCGACTCAAACCATTCCTGCTCCGGGCGCCCTTGTTCTCGGCGGTATCGGCACGGGCATTATCAGTTGGCTGCGTAGACGCAGAACATTGTAGAAATTGTCAATCCTGATGCCGATTTGATCGACCTTCCGCCAATTTCTACATAAGCTGTGCATGGAGAAAAACCGGTTCATTGACCACCGGAGCAGCGGAAAGGGTCTTAGCCTGCCTGGTCATCCTGTTCCTGGCAATGAGACGGAAATCCGGTTTATTCATTGCGGGCAGCACGGCAAGCCTGTCGCCGCATAGGCGGGCCAAGTGATCTCTGTTTCTAACAGTTCCCCCGTCCGGCAACAAGTGAGTCTCCTTGTTTTGGTGGACTTGTCACTTGCTTTGGGATGTCAGTGGTCGAGGTTCTTTGCCGCCGCAGGCACGAGGGTAATTGCCGCAGTCCGCCGCTAGAAGACTGCGCGAGCCTTGAATTGCCTGTGCGAGATTCGACAAAGCCGGTCGCTTAGATACGCGTGAGGATGGTATAGAGCGATCCAGCAGGCATGCTCGTGTTCGTGCGTGATTCGTATCCTTTGCGGATATCTCCCCGGCCCAGCACCACAAGAGAGGCCGCGCAGAACAGGGCCAATTTCAGGCTTCTGCCAAAGGAGCGTGAAGGACAAAAGTGTACCGGCAGGTTCGTTGCGGTTCTGAGGTTGCCGGACGGACCGGCTCTTTCGGCTGGTCGCCAGGCCTTTGTGGGCCTAACGCCGAGTGAAAGACCGTTCGGGGTGCCCGCTTGTTACACGCATCAGGCCGAAGAATGACAGGTGGGTAGGCTATTGAAGAGTTGCAAACGATCTCTTAATATACTGTCATGGTGCGAAAGTAAGTGGATTAGCCATGCGAAATTTCGAGAACGCCAAGCGAATTGTTGTAAAGATCGGCACTAATATTCTAACCAAGGGTGCCGGGGTGGATGCCGGGTATGTTCGTCGAATGGCTCGGCAGGTAGATTCTCTGTTGCGAGACGGCAGACAGGTTGTAATTGTTAGCTCCGGCGCTATAGGGATGGGGGCCGGGCAGTTATCAGGTCATAAGGGCAGCAGGAAGCCACAACTGGCGGGGGGAGCCAGGAATGTGAAGATGCGCCAGGCGTGTGCGGCTATCGGCCAGCCGTTGTTGATGGCGGAGTACCGAAGGTCTTTCATGCGCTACGGCGTGACCGTCGCTCAGGTCCTGCTGACTACCGACGTGCTCAACCACAGGAAGACGTATCTCAACCTCCGCAATTCGATTGAGACGCTGCTCAAGCTCTCCGTCGTTCCGATCCTCAACGAGAACGACAGCGTGAGTACGGATGAGATCGGCTCGGCGTTCGGCGATAACGACAAGCTCAGCGCCCTGGTCGCCAGCAAGATTGACGCCGACCTGTTGATAATGCTCAGCGATATTGACGCCCTATACTATAAGAACCCGCGAAAACACGCCGACGCAAAACCGATACCGACGGTTTTCGAGATCACCGACGAGATAGTGCGAAACGCCGGGGGCAAGGGCAGCGTGCACGGCACGGGCGGAATGAAGACGAAGATCGAAGCGGCCACGATCGCCTCCAACGCCGGCTGTCGGATCGTCTTGGCCGACGGCAGGTTGAGCAACGTGATCGGCCGGATAATTGCGGGCGAAGAGATCGGCACGATCTTTATGCCAAAGAGAAAGCTCTCAAACCGGGCCAGATGGATTCTCAACAACAGGGCGGCCGGGACGATATTCATCGACGCCGGCGCCATCCGGGCGGTCAGGAACCGCAAGAGCCTTCTGCCCAGCGGTGTTCTCGGCGTCGACGGGACATTCGAAAGCGGCGACGTTGTTATGCTCAACGACAACGCCATGGCGGTTACAAGTATCGGCAGCTCGCAGTTAAGGAGCCTAGCCGGCAAGCACAGCACCGAAATCAAAAAGCTCCTTGGCCCCAGGCACCGCGACGTGGTAGCAATACCCGAAGACATAGTTGTAATTGATTACTGAAGGAAGCTTCGACTAATTGCTCTCGCGAGCTTGCCCCGCGGTTGTTCAACCTAAGACAATAGTGGTATGGAGTGATGGCACTATACCTGACCTGACAGGACAGTCCGCACAGAGTTATCCGCCCTTGCCTTTACTATCTCGACAAAACGCTCGGCCATGGCCTTGCCCGACCATCTGCGCTGAGACCGCTCCACATTCTGCTCGCACCAAACCGGAGTCAATGGCAAGATCACCGCTTCGACTTCGCTATCCTCGAATTCGCCGGCCAGCTGGCCCAGAACTTCAACCATCGGCACCGGCATCTTAACCGGCTCGGTCACAACATCTGTGTCGGCGCAGGCGATGCCGCCGCCGTATACGAAATGGTCCCGGCATGCCGAAGGTCTGTTCTCGTAAATTGTACAAATGTTCTCACTCAAGAATGGACAGCTTACACCCAGGCCAACATACCACCTGGACAGATCAGATAGAAAACTCAAACTCTCGTTCGAATCGGTCCGTGCTCGTTGAACTCGGGTGGATCTTCATTCAGAATATCTCTGGCTGCCAGCAGACACAAACGCAACATGGCATCACGCAGGTCCCGGGGCCTCGAATATATGTACTCGGTGAGTCTGAACGCCTCCGGCACCGCCAGCGGCACCATATGACTCTGGCAGCAATACCCGCAGCCCTTTCGGCAGGCGATGTCAGCTCCCTGACGGCGGTCGGTGGCGATCACGACATCGGCGATTCTTGCTGAAATCGTGCGCGCCAACGGGACAATATCCGCCAGGGCCACCCGTTCGTCGGCGACGCCAATGCGAAATTGCAATCGTTCATCGAGGATGTCCAACTCAAGGTTGATAGTCCCCGCGTTGCCGCCCGAGCCCGCCGTAGGCGCAAAGGCATCCACTCTCTCCACAGGTACACTTGCAATCATAAGTCTCACCTCATTACAGCACTTGTTTCTTCCGTGACAACACAACGTTGCTTATCCGGGACTCCGGGCCGCCAGCCGCAAAGCAATGTTACAATGACAGCCGAACTTGCGGCCGGTTCGCGTCCGACGAAGTCGTTCCATGCTAAAGAACAATCGGGCAAATTATCAGAGTACTTCCCCAACGGACCGCGCGCGGCCAGAGACTGTGCCTGCAGGCCAGTCGGCGCGAACGTGCAGACGAATTCTGCGTGCAGGCCAGAGCCGCAGTATGTTCAGAAGGTCCGGGCGAGCTGCCGTTTGCGCATGAAGGGTGCTGGCAGCGCACAGATTCTGCGTCGGCGCATCAGGTCACCTGTTTATCCTGCGCAGAACTTCAACGTCAACCGCGTTCTATCGGCCGGAATAGCCAAACAAACAACTCGATGCATTTGTCCATTGGAGATTTCATTGTCAAAGAGCCATAACGGCTGCAGGCAGCCGCAGCAATCAATACGAACTCTGAGCCTGATTATGCGTGCAGACTCTGCGCACAAGCTGCACAGACGATCAACCAGAACGTGCCGCTGGCGCAGGAGTTGCTCTCGCGGTCAAGCGGTGTCCCTGCAGCGCAAATTAGCCGCTGCAGCCCGGACCTGCCCCAGTCGCGAGAGTGTTCTTCCGGCGCCAACGCCTTCCATTGGCGTCTGAACTTCCCTGGATCCGCCCGCGCACAGGCGATGCGCAGCGAGCAGGAGAGTCTGACATGATGTCCATACCACACTATTGTCTTGCACTTCTTGCGGAAAGCTCAGGCAATAAGCCACCGCTATCTCTCTTGTCGAGTAGCCAGCGAAAAACTTGAGGGAAAACCAAGGTCGTCAAAAGCTATTGTTGGTTTTGTCGGCTGCATCAATAGAGTCGTGCCCGGTTCGTCGGGGTCAACGGTTGCAGGCCGGATATTTCGGCCGCGCTGGACATCCTGATTATTGACTCTTGACTTCTACCTCCCAATATGCTCTCTTGTCTGGAGTGAGGACGAAGTTCGGTGCGGGGTTTGTCTCGTATTTTGTCTGGCGATGCAGAAAGGAGAGTTGACATGAATCCCATGCGCCATTTCGTGGTCTTTGCGACCATAATCCTAGTTGTCAGTTTATCAGCGGCATCGTCCGAATCGAAAGCCGAATCCGAGCGTGAGAAGAAAATCGAGGGAGATTTCAAAGTAAACTGGACAAGGATCTCCTACAGTCGGACTGTATCGGTGCGCAATGCCGAAGTCCGCAAATATGGGCAGCAGGCGCCCGGGCGGCTACAGGGGCAGGGGCAGGATGTATCGGAACGTCTGTCTCTTCAATGCGAGGTGGAAATACTGGATCCCAACCTCGTTCTGGGGATCAGCCGGGTGCCCATAATCGAAGAGATGACAAACCACAAAGGCGGCAATATTGAGATAGATACCGAGCCGCGCAGCTCGTTCCAAACACGCTACGAAGCGCCGCGCTATCGGCGG
>LJTR01000476.1:0-3399 GCA_001303465.1 Phycisphaerae bacterium SG8_4 | reverse complement strand
GTGCCTCCGCAGCCACAGGCCAAATGGAAAACCGCCGTCAGGTCGGTGCTGAGACTGCCTCCGAATGAAAGCTCTCGGCCTCAATGGGTCGAGGAAATCGAGCCCAGCCGGATGCAAATAGACCTCAGTGTCGGAACGGGCGAGCAATCCGGCGAGAAGATCGGCCGTGTCAAAGGCTCGTTGCCCAAGCCCTGACGGCGGGCCGACGGAGAGGTCTTCGAATCACTACTCGATCACGAACCACGTAACGCCGTTTGCAGCGATATCGATCGTGATCTCAACGTTGTATTCCCGGTCAAGTCGATACTCCTTATACGGGCCGTGCTGCTCGCAGATTCTTGCGGTTTGGGCGAGTCCCGTGTAGTAAAGAGGCAGCTTCAGTTGCTTTTTGACGCGCCGGTCCAGAGGGTTGCATACCATCGCAAGGCCCTTGCGTTTCAGTTGCGGATTGACGTGGAGAATGCAGTCGATGTCGCGCCCGTCGGGCCTGCGCACGTGAATGATGTCGGAATCCAGTATGTCACGGTATTCTTTGTAGAAATCCACCCACTTCTTGACGAGAGCCTTCGTTTGCTCGGTATCGTACAGGCGCGGGCCTCGGTAGCATGCCTGAACGCCCGAGCCGAAATTCTGTGCCAGGTGCGCTCCGTAGGCGTCGAGATGTTCGGACAGCGGCTCGAGCGTCGCCGCCGCTCCGCCGCCGTGGTATTGGACCAGCGGAACAAACATCCAGCCCATGCTCGGTGTCTTCTTCCAGGTGCCGTCGAATATGTTCTGCCTGCCGAGGATAATCTGCCTTTCGCGCGGCAGCGACCAGTTGACCTCGCGGTAACCCATGCCGCTCTTATTCGAGCCGGAAAGAAAATACCAGTCAGGGACGTTCAAGTAGACGCCGCGGCCGCGGCACCACTTGTAGAAATCGCTGATCTTCTTCCACTGCTTCCACTGCGAGTCGCCGAGTCCGTGGTGGCCAGGATGGCTTTTAGAAGCGCAGACGTCGCCTGGATAGGAGCCGTCATGTTCGAGCAGATCCAGTCCGGTCCGTGTGATGAAGGTCGTTATGTTCTCGAAATAGTCGATGCCCCATTGGCTGCCAAGGCAGGGCGAGTTGCCGAAAATTGCTCCGCCCGGTTTGTCCGTTTGTGGATTGACTACATCGTGCTCGTCGCTTATCCTGCGGCTGGCCAAAAGCGAATAGCCCCCAAGCTCGATGTTCTTGCTGTGGGCGTAATCGACCAATTCCTTCATCTGCGCTACGTAGTCAGACTTGATGTTTTCCATGTTGAAGCCGCTGCCGAAGGTCATTATGACCATCTCGAAGCCGACCTCTGCGCATTGATCGATTGCCAACCGGACGGATTCTGGATCAGCTTGCCGGACGTGCATTATTATCGGATTCTCCGTGCTCCACGGTGCAATTGTCCTGTACATGCGCCGCAGCGACAGACCCTTGCGCTCGCGCTCGGTGCTGTCGAAGATCAGCTCGTACGTTCTGAAGGATTCGAACTTTGAGCCCGGTTCAATCGCCAAATCCGGACCGAGCGGTGGACGAACTTCCAACATGACCGGTGTCTGCCGCCTGTAGTTGACCTGTGTGCCGTACTGCGGATCGGCCAGCCAATGCGCCGTCTTATTGGCGTTCTTCGAATCGTCCCCGTGAAAGGCGTAGTCGCTTTCAACGTGGATGTTTGGATACTCCCACCTACGGGGTTCTCCCACCAGTGACTCGTACTCCACCGCTGCGAGAATCTCGCTGGTGAAGGTCTTCAACCTGACCGGCTTGCCCGTGCCGTTGGAGATTTTCAGCCATTTCGCCAGCAGTGGGATACCCTGATACATCTCATAGTGGATTGACAGTCTCAAACCGTTGAGCCTGCCGGCAGGCGGTTCGAAGTGCAATGTTAGCGATTTTCCAGGTGGGGGCCAGATTGACCGGCCCGAGTAGCGCTTGCGTTTCCATCCAAAGCGTTCTTTTGTACCGCCGGTCTCATAACGCCTGAACACAAAGGCATCGGCATTGGCTGTGAAAGAGTCAACTTGACTGGCAAGCAGATATCCATATTCGACCTGTCCCTGAAGCCCGCCCACTTCGTACGTGTGGCCGTCGAGTTCGACTATCGCCTCAGGCTTTATTCCGCGAATAATCGATTGACCCGTCATCAGGTTGTCATACGCAACGGTCGCCGCATTTGGCAGCAGGCGAAATGTCCGGCTGATAAGGGTGTTGCCCAGGACAATCTCTTTGTCGGCGAGCTTTTTTTCGATCCTTACCGGTTCTTTGATTTGCGTGACGAGCCAGTCGGAATCGATGGTATTGCCCGATGCCAAACCCGTGATGAGCAAGACCATCACCTTTGTAGCAACCAATTGTCTTGTTTTGAGCATTATCGTGGTTCTTTCCATACTCTCTATGCGCGTTAGTTCACGTTCTGGCCAGCCACAGCCAGGACCAGGGCGAATACCCTGGATGCGCCGGCGTGTTTCAATACCTTTGCACACTCGTTCAGCGTCGCTCCGGTCGTTTTGATGTCATCTACCAGGCAAATCCTGCGGCCTGTGAAGTTGTGTCTGCGGCGGACCGCGAAAGCGCCGGCGACGTTTCTTGCCCGCGCCGTGGGGCTTGCCATTGCAGGCTGTGCCTTCGTTCGGCGCACTCGGACGAGATCCGTGCTGATTCTGGCCCTGGGATGCTTGAGCTTTCGGGCCAAGAGTTGTGATTGATTGTAGCCCCGTCCCAACCGCCTGGACCAGTGCAGCGGAACTGGGACCAAGAGTTCTATCTCGCTGAAGAAATCGCTCCCTTCCAGCGCGGAATTGGCCAGCAGACTCAGAACCGAGTCGAGTTCGGTCCTGCTGCTCTTGAATGCCAATATCATCTGCTGCAGGCTTTGGCTGTAGACGCCCGATCGCGCAATGCGGTCGAAATGTATTTCTTTGCCCTGGCAGTCCGGACATCTGCCTCCAAGCAGGCCAAACACACTGGCATCCCGGCCGCAGCGCCGGCAATAATCACCGCCGGCGCAGCACAGTAGTTGATCCCAGCAATGTCCACAGAGATTCTTGTCCATTTCGGAAATAGTTTCGCGGCAATTTACGCACACGGCGGGCCAGAAAAGATGGTTGACGCCATCTATTACGAAAATGGCGGCTCGTTTGACTATCGAAAAAGCCGTTTCTGGCGTTGTAGTACCCATATTGGTGATTATAAGCGGAAGAACTGAGATTAGCCACCCGGAAACGGCGAAAGCCGCAAGTGGCGCAACTTGCAGTAGCTGCAGGGACCCTAATATAAGTATACATGAATATGTATTCATTCATGTTGATAATAAGGTCTGTTATTTGAACATAATTGTACTCGTTATCTTTCTCGTAACTGCTGTACCAGTAATCTATTGGGTG
>LJTR01000077.1 GCA_001303465.1 Phycisphaerae bacterium SG8_4 | reverse complement strand
CCGCTTGCTCCGGACGGCTCGTTTTTTATGGAAGTGCCTGCAGACAGGCTGCTCCAATTCCAGGTCCTCGACAGCAACCGTCGGGTCCTGGGCAACCAGTTGACGTGGATGTATACAAGGGCCGATGAAACCAAATCCTGTGTTGGATGTCACGAGATCCCGAATACCGCACCGCCGAGTCCCGGCGGGCCGGGGCCTATGGCGATGCGTCTGGGTCCGGTCGATCTTTTGCCCAAGGGCGACGAATTCAAATACCGCGCCAAGGCATGGTTCAAGGGTTCGCTGCCGCCGGAGATCGAACACAGAACCCGGACGGTCCGGGCTGTGAATCTGCTCGCACGATAGAAGCGAATCTCTAAATCCTAAGCACTAAATCCCAGACAATTCTCCAAACTCAAATGCTCCAATATCCAAAACAGTTTAGAACATTCGGGTCTTAATCATTTGGATTTGTTTAGGATTTAGAAGTTAGGATTTAGGAATTTCACTGTGTTTGTCACGCCGCATAAAACGTGCAACAAACTCGCTGTTCGGCTCATTCACCAACTCGTCCATAGGACCGACCTGTTGCATAACGCCATGATGCAATAGGCCGGCCCGGTCCGCGACGGAAAATGCCTCTTCCAGATTGTGACTCACGTGGATGGTGGTCAGGCCGAGCTTTCGCTGGATGGCCAACAGCTGCGAGCAGACCTCCTGCCGGGTGACCTCGTCCAGGGCGCAGACCGGCTCGTCCAGCAGCAGGATCTTCGGCTGCAAAACCAGCGCGCGGGCGAGAGCGACGCGTTGTTTCTCACCGCCGCTGAGACCGGCTATCGAGCGTGACAGTAGTTGTTTGATACCGAGCATATCTGCCGTCTCGGCGACTTCATCTTGACTGCGGCCGCGAACGCGCAGGCCAAAGGAGATGTTTTGTTCGACGGAAAGGTGCGGAAAAAGCGCGTAGTCCTGTGGTACGTACCCGATGTTTCGCAGGCGGGGTTCCAGGTTAGTCACGTCGCGGCCGTCTATGTATATCCTACCCGATTTGAGCCTCTTTAGACCACAGAGACACTCCAGAAAGACGGTCTTGCCCGAACCCGGCGGACCCAGGAGAATGAAGTATTCCCCGGCGGCGATCTCGATACTCAATCGCTTCAACTCGAACTGACCGACTTGAAAGATGATTTTCTCGGTGCGAATCATAGAGAAAAGTACTAAATATCAAAAATCAAACTGCAAAATTTCGGAGCCCGCCTTTGGCGGGACTGTTCTGAAAAGCATCCGCCTCCGGCGGATTCCACAATTTTGACATTTGCATTTTGATTTCTCATTTTGTCTTAAAGCTTTACCATCGCCGAGCCGCCGACGAGGCGGATGCCTGTCACTGCAATCAAGGCGACCAAGATCAGAAGCAGGGCGATCGCCAGCGCCACTTCGAGATTGCCCACCGATTGTTCGAGAAAGATTGTTGTGCTCAGGACTCTGACACCGCCGGCGGTGCCGACAAAGATTATCAGCGGCCCGAAAAGTCCCATCGCCCGGGCCCAGGTCAGTATGCCGCCGGCGATGATGCCGTTTCGCGCCAGCGGAAGCGAAACTCGGCAAAAGCTGCCCCATTGCATACAGCCGAGTGTCAGCGCCACGTTCTCGAAACGCAGATCGACATCGTCGAACGCGGTCTTTGCCGAGCGGATCGCAAAACTGGCCGCGGCGACGAACTGGCACAGCACTATGCCTTTGGGCTGGAAAATAAATTCAATTCCAAGGTCGTCCTGTATCCACCTGCCCAGGGCCGTCTGCGAAAAGAACACCAGCAGCGTCAGGCCGACGACCAGCGGTGGAAAGACTATGGGCAGATCCACCACAGCATCGGCCAGGAAGCGACCGGGAAAACGAAAGCGGCTCAATGCATAACCCATGGGCACCGCAAAGAGCAGCGCCAATAGCGTGCTGAGCGAACTGGTCCAGACACTCATCCAGAGGGCACCCAGAACAAACCTTGAAGTCAGAGCCGTGAGGACGGCTTGGCTGTCTATATACAAGACGTCGGCAACAATCAGCACAAGAACGAAGACGATAAAGACAGACACGAAGAAAAACGACGCAGCAGAGAAGACACGATCGCGCCAACCTCTTACAGGCCTGTCGTTAGCCCGCCCCGGCGGACCGAAGGAAGTGTTCGCAGCTGTTTTCATTTTTCGCCGGACTAGTCGTCTTCAACGACCCAGCCAAATTCCTGATAGAACGCACGCGACTCGGGCGTCGTCAGGAAGTCCATGAACTTTCTCGCGGACTTGATATTCTTGGCAAAGGACAACATGCCTACGCCTGTGCCTCTTAGGACCTGTTGTTCTTCTGGCAGCTCTATAACTTCGATTCTTCCCGGCTCCAAATGCTTGAACGCCGTCCAGCCGAACGCCGCATCGAACCGGCCCTCTGCAGCGGCCTCGACGATAGCGATGCATCCGTTGGCGTAATATGTGATGTTATTCCGGATCTTGCTGACAAGACCCAATCGGCCGCTTATATCTTCCCAAAGCCCTTTCAAACAGTCCAGAACCGACACGCCCACCCGTACGCCCGGCTGGGCCATGTCTGCGACAGTGCGTATATTCTTGGGATTGCCCGCGGGCACGATTATGGCTGAAGCACGGCTGGCGATGGTTCGCCGCTCGCCTTTCTGCACAATTCCCCGGACCTCGCCATCATCGAGCAGGTACTCAGCCCCACCTATTGCGAGGTCGTGGATGCCGGCGTCGGAAATCTCAAGTAGGAAATCGTCGCCACCTGTTTCGCCCGTGGCTTCCTCGGCGACCGGCTCGGCACAATGCCGGCTGCATACATCGATAGCTATATGAATCCCCGTCTGCTCCTCGAAGAGCTTGGCGGCCTTTTCTAAAGGTTCGGCACAGGCCCTTGCACTGAAAATACGGACGAGCCCATTATTGCTCTCTTGACTCATTACTTTGACCTCCAGGTTCAACTACACTTACATTGTTCTGATTTATCGAACTCTCGCCGGGGACTTTAGGCCCTCGCTTCGGCGAGGCAGTAAACATTTTTACGGCTACGATCGCAAGAAAGATTGCGAAGAACTTCCGCAGCCAAAAGCTCGGCAAGCGGCTGGCAAACTCAGTCCCGGCCAGAACCCCGGGCACGGCACCCAGCGCAAGTAGGCCCACGATAACCAGACTGACTTCGATTTGAGGATTATTCCAGTAACGAAACGCACCAAGCAGTGCCATGGGGACCATCAGTGCCAAGGCTGTTCCCTGTGCGGACTTCTGCGGATAGGCAAAGAGCAGGACCAGCGCGGGCACAACCACAGCCCCGGCGCCCAGGCCGAGCATGCCGCTGATAACCCCGGCAAGAACACCCAACAGCATAAAAGCCCACCAATGACCGGCCAATAGACCCAACATGTGAGATCTCCAAACAAAGTCCCGTGGACGCAACCAAGACGGCTATACAACTCAGAAGGCGGCCATGTCGAGCCGCCCCACGCTCGGTAGCTTAAACTGGGCATTATAAGGCTCGCTCAACCATTCACAAGGAAAATACCTGGCGGCGAGACTACAACACGCGCGCTTGGGCGCGTTTGCTCCGCAATTCCATCCTATTGTACCGGCTCAGTGCGGTAGTTGTGCTCGGCAAGAATAGCCTGCCCGGCCTCAGAAACGGCGAATTCGACAAACTTCTCAGCTGACGAGCGGTTCTTGGTGAAGCTGAGCACGCCTACGTTCACAGTGGAGATCACATTTTCTTCCGGCGGTATAGGTACCTGCGTTCCGTGCTCGCTGTAGTAGCCGGCGATTGCATCCCAGACAATCACGGCGTCAAGTGACCCGGCCTGGATCTGCATGCCCAATTCGTTGACTGTCATCGACTGGAAGGCGAGATTCTTCTCGACCTGCTCCCATGCTATGTCGTTCTTTTCAAAAATCTGCTTGGTCTTTCGCCCGATTGCACAAGCCTGGGCGTCTCCGAGCCCTAGCTTGACTCCCTCGTTGAGCAGGTCCTGCAATCGGCGAATATTCTTCGGGTTGCCCTTTTGCACCAGGATGGTTGGAACGAAATAGCAGACGGACTTCTCCGAGAGAATCATGTCTTCCCTGGCGGCCTGTTCGACATAATGTCTGTCGCCCGGTATGTAGAGATCACCCTTGCGGGCCAGTTTTATCTTCGACAAAAGCACCTCGCTGCCGGCATAGTCCGTGACGATCTTCACCCCGTGCTGGCGTTCGAAGGCCTCGGCCATTTGCGCCACCGGCGGACGAATGCCGGCGCCGCAGTAGAGCAGAAGCTCTGTAGCAGCGGATTCGGACCCCTCGGGCTTGCCCCCTTTGCAGCCAGCCAGTGCGACCACAATGACAGCGGCCAAGATTATGAGCTTCTTCATTTTCTTCTTTCCCCAGAGTCTGTGACGAGCAACAAGCATCCAGAATCGAGTATCAAGCAGATTACTTCACATACCCAAACTCTTCAAAGACCTCCCGGCCTCTGCGCTTGGCGAACTCCATGAATTGCCCGACCGTTTCGGCTTGCTTGGTATAGGTCAGGCCCATGATGTGAACTCGGATTTCCTGGTCGTATTCGTAGGGGGTTTTGATGACGTCCAGATCGTCCCTAAACGTGTGAGCGACACCGTTCCACATGATTACGGCGTCGACCGTCTGCGTCTTGAGGAAGGTTCCCAGGTCACCGTGTCCTCTGGTCAGGCGGTTCTCGACATTCCTGAGAACATCGTCCTTGATACCCTTTTTCTCCAGAAGAGCAAAGACGAGTTCGCCGGCCGTGGAATACTGCGGATCGGTAAGCGCGACTTTCAAGTTCGGCTTGGCCAGATCATCCATGCTGGTGATGCCTTTCGGATTGCCCTTCTGGACCGCCAGCACGGGCGCGACGAATCCCACGTGTACGTGATCGCCCAGAGCGTTGGCGTCGCGCGTATAGTCAAGATATGGATCGTGCGTGACGTAGATGTCGCCTTTTGCTCTAAGTTTCACGTGTGGCAGCAGGTCCTCGCTGCCTCCAACGCTCGTTGCCGTCTCGATGCCTGTCTCGGCGGTAAATTCGGCGCACAGCTTCTCCGTCGGCTCGACGAACGAGCTGCCGCACAAGATCATCAGCTCGGCTGATTCCCTCGGAGTCTCTTTCTTGCCGCAACCGCTCAACAACCCACATGCGGTGACAATCATCGACACAACTGCAATTCTGTAGATTCTCATTCCAACAATCTCCATTTCTCAGATAACCCACAAAGTACCGAAAAGTCTGAAATTGTCAAGAAGCCCGTTGAGGTGGGACTTCTCATCCTATGGCTCATCTCGTCCGGTCCCGGTCCAGAGTCGATTGTTGCCGGGACCTGCCAAATCGCTGAGGGCTTTTTCAACGGGACGTTTTGTTGTCGGATCGACCACGTATCCCAGTTCTTCATAGTCCATCGCTTCGGCATGACCGTCAAGAAACGCGACATTGGCGACGCCATAATGCCTGGCATCGGCCGGAGAGTACTTCAGCGGGCCTACCGACGCGCTTTTCGGCGAGAAGTGCATCGATCCCTTGCTGACCGCCATCTTTGGCGGATCTACCAGATACGCATGCAAACCGTGCGGAATGTCCGAGCCGCGGCTGTCACAGAACACAACCGTTTGAGCCGGGGCCTTGATCTGCGAGAGCCAGACCGGGTAGTTGGCGTAATCTGTGCCCGCCGGATTGGCCCGCGTGTTGCCGAGATATTGGAAGTTGTAGCCGTAGGCGCCGTTGCGAATGCTGCGCGCAAACTTATAGTCTTTCAATGATGGGCACATGTAGTAGTCATTGTCCATCATCAAGGCTTCGTTGAATGCTTCTTCTGTCTCATACTTGTTTGGATTTATGACGTAGCCCATGCCCTCGTTCAGGAACCATATCCACCTTGGCATGTAACGCTTGTAGGGGCCGACTTCTATGTAATCGGTTGCCTTTCTCAATCGATCAGGCGGCAGTTTACCGTCGTGGTTGTCTGCGTAGAGCCTGATCGAAACGGCCAATCGTCTTACGTTTGCCATGCAGACCGTCCTTCGCGCAAGCTTGCGAGCCCCGCCGAGCGCGGGCAGCAACACCGCCATCAGCACCGCGATAATAGCAATGACAACAAGAAGCTCTATCAGCGTAAAAGCGGTCCTTGATCTGTCTTGTTCGCGCATGTTGTCTATCCTCTCAAATCTGGTTCTTTTCTCTCTAACTCGCCGGTTTGTAGAACTCGACCCAGACACCATAGTTGACACCTTCGCTTGCCGGGGGCTGGGGCCTGTGAATCCTGAATGTCTCGATATTCAGAGCAATCATAATCTGGCGCAGTTCCTCTGCCGCTTCGGTAAGGTCGTATTTCATTTTCTTGCCCTGTTTGGCACGTATCGCCCTGGCCGTCTTGACGGGCAGGTTTCTTGAGAAACCTCGTCCGATGTAAGCAACGGCGCCGCTCTTGAGAACACGGTATATCTCACGGAATCCCTGGGTCTTGTCTTCCCAGAAGGGAAACGAGCCTCTGGAGACGATTACATCGGCGTAGTTATCGTGAAAAGGAAGGGCGTGTGCATCGGCGAACACCGCACTGACCCTGCCTCCAAGACCAAGTTCGTTTGCCTGCTCAAAGAAATGTGGAAAGACATCGGGGTTGATGTCGGCGTTGATCCAGTGCAGTTTGGTGCGCTCGCAAAGCTCCATAATCAGTGTCCCCGGTCCGCTTCCGAGATCAATTCCTATGCCCTCTTTCTCGCGCAGGTCTAGATCCGACACCAGTTGCTCGGCCAGCGGAGCGTATACGGGCGCCAGTGTACTTCGGCTGGCTTTGACTATGCCGGGAACATTCTTGCCGGTATGCATACTCTCAAAAGATGATTTCCCGGCGGAGCAACCTGCCGCTAAGAGCGAAACTGCCACGGCCAAAAACAAGAAACGTCTTGTCAGTACTGTCATTACATTGATCTCCACTTAGAGGTTGTCTATCCTTTGAAGACAAGGGCGTGCACGACACCATCGGCAGTCCTGAGAAAGCCCTTGCCGTTAACCTTGATAAACGCGTCACATGACTTGACGCCGGCCATCTCCCACACCCTGGTGCCCGTGTATCGGTCCAGAGCAACAAGCCTGCCCTGATCGCTCGCATCTACGAAATAAGCCAGGCCTTCCGCATAGGTCACAGGGTTGCATCCCTCGGCCGAGTGGGCCCAGAGCAATCGTCCCGTGGATCCATCGACTGCATGGATGTTCTGATCTCGAACGTAGAGCACGTCGCCGACTGCATCAAGTCGGGCGGCGCCGTCTACTACCCTGGACCAGACTATCTCGCGCCTCGCTGCATTCATGCAGAATAGTCGGCTGCGGCGAAGACCGAGGCTTATGGACGCGTAGATCTGCCCGTTTGCGGCAGCTAGCATAGACCTTGACTGACTGGACTCTGCGTTCCCCCCGCAGGCCAGTCGCCAGGTTTCATCGCCTGTGGCCGCATCGAGGCAATAGAGCCCTGAGGTGCTCGCGACGTAGAGGTCGCTGTTGGCCGCCACAGGCGCCGAGAGCGTACCCTCGCCAGGGATCGAACGTATCCAGATTGGATTGCCATCGGCGCGACTGAGCGTGTGGACTGTTCGGTCGGCGGTCCAGCAGATCCGATCTTTGCCCATGAGGCTGGCCCGCCATGGCCTCTGCAGTCTGTCCGGTTGCTCCTGTTGTCGCTTCCAGAGAAGCGCGCCATCGGTTGCATCGAGTGCGACAAGATCGAGCTTGCCGGCCTCGCCCGGCGCCAGACAATAGACTCGCGTCTCATCTGCCAGAAGGTAGCCGCAACTTTGGATCTCGGATAGCCATTTCTGTTCGCCAGTCCGTGTATCGAGCGCGGCCACATAATTCTGCCGGTCGTGCGTTTGAAGCAGATACATACAGTCTCGGCGGATCACAACCGCATCCGCCGTCGACCCGGGCGCCGAGGGGGTGCTCTTGTGCTGCCAAACCTTCAGGACCGAAGGGGCGGCAGAAATCTTGACAGACGATTGTCCCCGGCGGTCATTCGCAAGCACAGGCTCGAGCCTGCTGCCGGACGAGATCCACATCTGCCAGCCGGCGAAGGAAAGCAGCAGGCATGCCGCGACCGAAGCGGCTACAGGAATCATGTGCCACGCTATCGCTCGATAGGTCGCCCGGCGAATTTCCACCCTCACCGCCGAACGAACTCTTCGCGCAAAACTGAAATCGGGCCCGAGCGAATCCAATCGAGCTGAACCTTTGATTTGAGCCACCAGGAAACAACACTCGTCGTGGGCTGCCCTGCAGGCCGGGCAGGATGTCAGATGCTCGGCAACAGCGGCCTGCTCTGGTTCGCCCAGATCCCCCAGTACAAACAACTCGATCTTGCGATTTACCTGTGCACAATCCATGGACTTGCTGCTCCTGTCGTTGGGTAATACGTTTGAGGAAGTGATTTCGGGACATCCCCGGAAAAAAAGCCCTCCTCGGCGTGCCAACAGCCTGATCTAAAGCGCGATCGGCAAGGTTCCCGATTGGCTTTTCGAATCGTGGATCTTTGTGCGCAGCCGTTTCAGGGCGCGCTGGGCCCGCTTCTTTGCCGCTTCTTCGGAAATGCCAAGTGCCGCCGCGACATCGCGAAATCCCAGACCATGAACAACCCGCAGCACGAGCACATCTTGATCGCTTCGTACCAGGGCAGCCAACAATTCTGGGATTTCCGGCGAGTTGGTTTGGGGCAAATCAGACTTTCGCACGGCGGGGACTTTCTCAAGGGCTTCCTTCTCCCGGCTGCATTTGCGCAGCATATCCATGCACACGTTTCGAACGATCCGATAGAACCAGCACGAAAAGGGGCTGGCCGGGACGTACTGGTTGCGCTTGCGAATAACCCGCAGGAATGACTCTTGAACAGCATCCTCGGCCAGGGCGTGGTCCGAGAGAATCTGCCGTGCCACGCCAACAGCGGGCTTCATGTAGCAGGAAACGAGTTGCTCGAAGGCGCATGAGTCAAGCCGTTCCTGGAAACGAGCCATAACTGTTTCGGCGGATGGGACGGGGTTGCTCTGCATCGTCGTTGGATCAAGCCCTCAAGTGATTCTCTTTCTGCTCACCATCAAAGCCGGTTCATCAGTTCGAACCGGACCCAGGATTTCACCGCAGCCTACCTCCAATGGCAACGACGATCAAGAGCAATCTCATCTTTTTGGTGAGATTTGGCTGGAAACAGACATTTATCGTATGGAGCTATTCTTCTCTTGGTGTTGGGTACCGAGGATGTGCTGCCCAAGGCGACAGACGCTATTCGACCAGTCGCCCCCGGCTCATCTTTAGCGTCCGGGTGGCGTGTTCGGCGGCTCGGACGTCGTGGGTAACAAGCGGGACACATCCCCCGTCGGTGACGTATTGGCTAAGATAGCCCAAAACCGTCTTGGCGTTGTCTTCGTCAAGATTGCCCGTAGGTTCATCGGCAAGGATAACTTTGGGCCGATTCAACAGAGCGCGTGCCAAAGCCGTGCGCTGTCGCTCGCCCGTGCTGAGCTGGGCCGGGACGTGGCCTGCGCGATCTTCAAGTCCGAAATGGCTTATAAGTTCCTCTGTGCGCTCGGCAGCCTCATTTGCGGCAACAGCGAGCGAAGCGACCTGGATGTTCTGTCGAACTGTAAGATATGGAATCAAGTGGAACTGCTGAAACACGAATCCAATCGTCCGGGCCCGCAGCTTATTTCGCATCTCCGGGCCCAATTCGTAGGGGTCTTGGCCATCGAGGCCGATCTGCCCGGCGTCGGGACTCAGAAGGCCGCCGGCGACCAGCAGCAAAGTAGTCTTTCCGCAGCCGCTCGGACCGCGTACGGCCAGCAGCTCACCCGGTTGAACCGAAAACGAGATTTCGTTCAGAGCCGTTACCTTGCCCTGTGCGATATCGAACCACTTAGTGACATTTTTGAACTCAAGCATACGTCAAAAGAAAAATCAAATATCAAACATCAAATATCAAAATTGCGGAATTGCCGCGTAGCGGCAATGACTTCCTCAATTCTACATTTTGCACTTTGCATTTTGATTTCTCTGTATTCTCTACTCTTCATGCAGCACCACAGCCGGGTCCTGGCGGGTTGCTATCAGGGCCGGGATCCAGCCTGCGATTACCGCCAGAGCTGCGGCGCCGCCCACGGAGGCCAGAAGCAAGCCGAGCAGAGAGAAGTCCGCGCCGACTATTTGAACCTCGGCGCCTTCGCCGGCAGCGCTGAATAAACCTCCCGCCAGCACACCGGCGACAAAGCCCAACGCACCTCCCAAGACACCGAGAAGAACGTGCCTCGACATGAACATAATCAGGATGTGTCTGGCCGAGACGCCGAGTGTTCGCAGAATGCCGATCTCGTCTCGACGCGTGCGGACGTTGGTGAATCCGAGCACGGCGACCCAGACGGCACAGGCAGTGACTACCACCGGTATCAATACGGACGCAAAACGCTCACGGCTGCGGCGAAGCGTTGTCCGGGCATTCTTTTCTTCCTCGACGGCCAGGGCGGCTCGCTCTGCCACTTTCGTTCGAGCCTCGGCCCGCGCGATGGCGCGGGAGCCTCGCTCGATGACCTGTGTATTGGGCAAGACACCGGCGATTTCCTTACGTATCAACGGCAGCGCCTCGCCGGTACAGTGACATTCCAGCGCCAGGATTGCATTGATCTTGCCCTGTTTGTCGAGCAACTCCTGTGCTTCGGCCAGAGATATCCAGGCGGTGATGTCGTCTTTGTTCCCACGTTCCTTGTAACAGGTCGCAACCTTAAACGTCTTGCCCATTAGCTCGATATCGTCGCCAACCTTGATATCCATGCTTCTATGCAGCTCGAATCCCAGGATTATTGTGCCTCTCAGCACGGGCTGTACGAGAGGCTTGACGGGGCTCTTGTGCAAATTGGGAACCTCGCCGCGAGTGCCGACCAGGATGATCTTGCGCTTTCGTTCGGGCCATTCGATCTTCTGCTGCAGGCTGGGCAGAAAATGCCGGACCGTCACGACGCCGGAATCGGCCAGCTTCGTCACGTAGTCCTCGGGCATGTACTTCGAGGCGTAATCTTCGGCGTACCAGTCACTGAGATTCTGGTCTTTCGGCAGGATGACAACGTTGAAGCCGAGCTTGAGCATGGCCTTTCTGGTTTCGTCCTGCAACTGAGCCATGTTTGCGGCCAGCTCGGCCTGCTTTTGCTCGAGGATTTCGCCGGTTTGAATATCATGAATCCGCAGGAGCGTGACAGCGCCGATGAGCGAGCCACTGGCCACCGTCACAGAGAGCACGCCCAGGGCAAAGTTAAGCTTGCGATGCAATATTTCACGTACCAGCAAACTCCAGATCGTCATGGACACACCAAGAAAAATCAAAAATCAAGATATCGGAATCCGCCTCCGGCGGATGACTTGCTTTCCCGGCGCGCCGGGATTGCAATCGGATCAGTAAACGACTCTTCGAGCATCACAGGTTCTGCTTCTCCTGCTTCTTGGGCGGCAGCAGGCGGATCATCGGGCGAATCACTTTCGGCTACCTGGGCGGTGACGTCAAGTTCGACCTGGACCGGCTCGGGATCATCCGGGAATACGCTCGTCAGCTCCGGCAACTCCTCTTCTTCTGCGCTTGCGTAGAACTCCTCGTACATCTGCATCACGGAACCGTCCCAGTCGACCGCCATCATCAGATCCACACCGGGATTCATCATCTTGATCTCGCAGCCGCACGGCCCGGTCAAGAACGCCGAGGCTTCGCGAATGTTGTCGGCGTTGATGCCTTCGCCTATGAGCGTATAGAGGGCCCGTCCCCGCCCGAAGACCGGCACGGCCATCGGCTCTTTGACGTAGTCGTCGAGGTCTGGCTCGCTGTGCATGATCATCGACAGCAGAGCACGCTCGTTCGGGTCGGTGCGCGAAAGAGACACAGTGGAGAACTCGAACGACACACTCGGCATGTCCAACTCCTCGACCGGAGGCGCGAATTCCATCAGCTCTTTGGCTACCGTCTCCAGCTCTTTGTTGAGCAGCTCCAGTGCTGCCTTGTCCTTGGCTTTATCGCCCGATTCGACGAAGATCCAAACCGCCGCCTGTCCTTCGGTCAGACGCTTTGCCACCTCCTTGCGAGTCGCCGACTGAATCAGCACCGCAACCGTTTCAGGCGTGAACTCACCCATCCAGAACGGCGCCGCACGCCCCTTTTGCCAGGGATACCAGAGCACAAGAGCCGGCAGTTTTTCGGGGACCTTATCACCCAGCAGTTTCTTGACATCTTCTTCGGCTGCCGAGTCGAGATCCATTCTGGAAAGGCGCAAATTCAGGAATTCGGCCGTTTCGCCCTCGAAGAGCCTGGCAGCCGGGTGGTCCTCGGCGATCGGGCCCCGGTGGACCAGAACCCCGTCATAGAAATCCGCGGGCCACCTCTCCAGGGCATACCTGAAAACCGGCGTCGAACACGCCTGCACAGACACCGGCAACAAGGCCAAGAGGCCTATCAAAACTAGCGTTCTCCGGAAGTACTTCATAGCATACCCCACCTGAAATTTGCGCTGCTTCTTCAGTTTATCCTCGGTCCCTACGATAGCGGAGGGCCTTTTGTTTGTCAAAACGCCATATTTTACCATCTTTGGTGCTAGCAAGCAACTATCCTGCGGGAAAGAAATCACCGAAAGAGGGTAATCCCGTGTGTCGTCTCTGAATGCAATTCGGGGCTTTTGATACCATGTTTGTACATAAGAATGTTTTCCGGTGTTGTCGAGATAGTGCCCGTTCTATTTTCCCACATTTCTGTTGTTGATGGCCAATTTCAAGAATATCTTATCCGGTGTTCTCGGTAAAAACAACTTGTTGGGCTGCAGAGGATTTGCTTCCATGGCCAGGTCGCTCGCATCACAAGAACGTGCACAGTGCCGCGCCGAGGAATTCGCCAACGGTGTCAGCCACGCTGTGGGCTTGCTCGCGGCAGTCGCTGCGTCACCAGTTCTTATAGTCTCGGCGGTTCAGCGTGATGGCCCTGCCGGAATTGTGGGCGCGAGCGTCTTTGCGTCCACGATGGTGCTGCTGTACCTCATATCCACACTTTACCACACATCGGCAAGGAATAAGGCCACTAAACGGGTATTCCATGTCCTTGACCACAGCGCCATCTTCCTGCTGATCGCGGGCACGTATACGCCGTTCACGCTTGGGGTGCTTCGAGGTGCCTGGGGCTGGACTCTGTTTGGACTCATTTGGGGCATAGCCGCTGTGGGCGTCGTCTTCAAGTCTATCGGGGGCGTAAGATACCGAAGGCTCTCAACAATCTTGTATCTTGCCATGGGCTGGCTCGTCATAATTGCTGTCAAGCCGCTGTGGCTCAATATGCCATCGTGGGGCCTGTTTTGGTTGCTGGCGGGAGGAGCGGCCTACACGGCGGGAGTGGGATTTTACGCAGCCAAGCGCATTCGCTTCGCGCACTTCGTCTGGCACCTGTTCGTTATCGCCGGTACCGCATGTCACTGCATTGCCGTGCTAAGATACGCGGTCTAACCAGGCTGATTCAGTCGACGCGATAAGGTAATGAGGTGATGAATCTATAAGGCTGCCTATTGGGACGAGTTTATTTTCTTGCATACGTGCCAAATGCAGATTACGGTCTTGACAAGCGAATCTTGGGTAAAGCTTTTAATGGGAGACAGAAATGTGTGAGTCATGTGGATGTACACCGCGTGAAGAATCGGTCGATGATAAGGTGTGTCCAGGTTGTGGAAAACCTCCAGCCGATTGTACGTGTGAAGCGACAGAGCAGTAAACTCGTTTGAGTCTCGACAACCTTTTTTCTAGGCTGACGTCTCGCTCCGGGCCGGCGAAGCGCGTGTATCAAGAATTCCTTACCGCTTGAATCGTGCCATACCCGCAATGCTCAGGTCGGGTGACAGTGGAACGGCAAGGTGTGTCTATTCTTCTATGTCTGCACTAAGGCACCTTGCGGTCGACCGCGGCATAGGCAGCTTCACGATCTCGAGTATAATGCATCGTGAAGTCAAAGGGGTTAAGATGAGCTACGAGGCGTGGCTGATGGGTCATTAGATGGATGCCTCAAGGAAGATTTCTTATGGCAACGGAGATCTTGGCATTTGATCTGGAGCTCTTCATAAGGCCACTTCGCACTCCTCGGGGTAAAAGCCCTGTCATCTCCAGAATTGGGCAGGCCCGTACGAGTCGACAGGTATAGGCCCCAAAATATCACGCAACACGCGCTGTGTAGGCTACTGGCGATTCCAATGCGACCTAACGATATAAGCGAATGTCATCAAAGTAAATAGTCCCTGCGCCACCACTGGGCGACGGGACGTTCTTAGTGCCGACGCCAATAGTAACCGTATTGACGTTGGTCAGGTCCACGCCGAATGCCGCAAGCTCGATAACCCATTGGCTCCAGCCGGAAAGCTGGGTCGCGCTTGCGTCATCATGGTAGACTACGGCCGTGCCATTGAGAGCGACGAACATTCTGTCGGCGGCGTTAGTCGAACCACCTCTGACCCATAGCGACAGTTTCGTTACACCTTGCTCGGTCCAATCACGCGGATAAGCTTGTCCTGAGCCTGCCGAATGGACCAGCGTCAATGTCGCCTCAGATGTCTTGCCGGCGTTGTCGTATCGGTAAACAAGCGACTGAACACCGCTGCGAACAATAGTCTGCTCGGCATAGGGCGGCAGATCGTTCCCGACCACAGCGCCGTTTGTCGTGGTGCCGAAACCGTCTATCCACTTGTCGAATATCCTGTTGACGCCGGGCTCCCCGGCAAGCGGATCAATGTCGTCATATGATTCGAAATCGTCCACAACAATGAAATCCGCCGTTGCGAAGTTCCAGACAAGGCCTTTGACAGTGCCAGCCGGGTAGACCTCATCCACACGCCAGGCATAACTGCTGCCCCATGCAAGCCCTCCGGGATCATAGCTCTCAGCGCCAAGCGCCAAGGGGCCTACGTAGTCGGGTGAGGCCGTCGCGGCGTTCTTGACAGTATCAGCATCCGTGCCGAAGTACAGCTCATGTGAAGAGGCATTGTCGGCCGCGGTCCAGCTCAAGATCGTGCTCATAGGCACGTCCACCGCTCCATTGGCCGGTTGTGGATTGCCGACTGCGCCGGGCGTGGTGAAGGCCCAGACATTGCCTTTATACGTTTCGACGCCGTCAAATTCATCGACGCGCCAGTAAAGAACCTTCTCTTGTTCGAGAGTACCGGCATCGTGGCTTGCCGTTCCCGATGACGCGCCCTCAGTGGCATTCTCGACGTCATCATAGTTGTCGCCGATATAGACCGTGTGCAACTTGGCGCCGAGACCGCCGGTCCAACTCAGGATCGCATCGAGGCCCACGAACTCGGCGCCGTCGGCAGGATCGGGCTCATAGGCTGCCTTTGGCGGCACCGAGAAGCTCCAAACGTCACCCGCCCATGGACTGTTTGGGTCCGCGTCGTTGATCTCATCGACCCGCCAATAGTACGTCGTGCCCGGAACGAGACCGTCCGGAAAGGGATAGCCGGGAAAACCTACAAGCAGCGTATTTGCGAGCTGATTGCCTGTGAACGTCTCGGCCAGTCCGTCGTTAACATCTTCGAGATTATTGCCCAGATAGACGTCGTGGGTGGCCGCCAGATCACCGGCGGCCCAGCCAAGGTTCGCCCATGTTTCGGTGTAGATGGAACCATCTGGAGGAACCGGATCGCGGGCCTTCATGCGAGGCGGGCTGGCCAACGCCTTTACTTCGGCCGCGGACAGCACGTGGTCGTAGATTCTCAGGTCATCCAGAAGGCCTCCGTAGTGCTCTGAACCCGAGGCACCCGCCCGATGGCCCATCACAAACGTCGTTTCGGTCGGCGTGCTGGGAACCTCGGCCTTGCCTGCGACCATCAGTTCACCGTCATAGTATATTTCCGCGTCTTCAGTTGCGCTGTCGTAGGTCATCGCGACATGATGCCACTCGTCGGCGGTTAGCACTCCCGCGCCGGTTCCAGTCGTCGAACTGCCGCCATCGAACAATTCGTTCTTCAACTCCCCGTTGCCGCGAAGCCACACCTCATAGTCGCCTCCCGCGCCAAGGATCCGCTCCTTATTCTTGGCCATGGCGGGATTGATCCAAAAGACAATCGTACCTTCCGGCGGCGGCGTGAAACCGGCAACGGTGACCTCGTCATCCGTCCCGTCGAAGCTCAGCGCGTTGCCGGACTTGCCCGGAGCCGAAGTTGCGCCTTGGATGTCCCCATTAAGCCCTCCAACGGAATCGACCGCTATGGCTCCGGCGTCGTCGAGTTTCCAATGGTGAACCAGTGCGGCCTGAGCCGGTGAAATGCCAATCACCAGCCCGATAAAGATCAAACATGTCAGTTGTTTGCGCATAATGGGCTCCTTTCAAAAAGCTACGGTCTTATTGTCAGGTCATAAATGCGGACATCATCAACCAGCCCCGAGAAAAAGCTCTCGGCCCTGAGATTCGCGTGCGCGCCAATGTTCAAACCGCCTCCCGCACCGGCCAGAGAAGACTGCCCATCTCTGGCGACTTCCACGTCGTCGGCGTACAAGATACGTTCGGACCCGGTCCATACCACACCGATGCGATGCCAGATGCCGTCTGCAATTGTGGATTCCGAGACCAGCGGCGGCGGAGTGAGCCGGCCTGCGGAATGTGGTATGAGCGCCGTCATGAGTCTTCCTTGCGACGCATCCGCCATGAGCCAGTTCGTTCCCTCCGTCTGGGAGATGACGACCTCACCCGGAGCCCCGCCTCTGACCCAGGCGAAGGCGCTGAACGTCCCGGCCGCGGGATTGAGGACAAAGGGCGCCGAGATATAATCGTCGATTCCGTCGAGTTGTATTGCCCCACTGATCCAGCCACCGTCTGCGAGCCACACTGGATCGCCGTTGAGGCTGCCGTCATGTCCGCCGGCGCTGTCACGGGCGACGAGGCCGTCTGCCTCGTCCAGCCGCCAGTGTGCGACCAGGCCCACATCCTGCAGCCAGCGCTCGGCGAGTACAGCGAAGTCTTTCCAATCGACGACCCCATCGCCCAAACGGGCTGGCGCGATATCGATCTCGGTTTGATCCCCGAGCCAATCCCGTGCCATGAGGTAGAAGTCTTCGAAGTCCACAGATCCGTCGCCGGTGAAGTCGGGTGATTTCCGAGCCGCAAGCGTAGTAAAAATGAACTGGCGAACCGCAAAGCTGTCGGATCCGGCGAAGACAAGGTGACAGGTCTTGCCGTCGGCACTTATCCACTTGGCGGGGATGTGAGCGCTCTCGCCGGGATCGACGTCCCAATTCTCGGTGTAGAATGCAGTCGTCCACGGCCCCCACGGTTCGGGAGCGTCGTAGATGCTGAAGTGGTCCTTGCCTCCGGCCTGGGCGCGGCTGCGCATCAGGAGAAGGTAGCGCCTGAGCGGGGCATTGTAAGTGACGCTGATGCGATTGCAACCTCCGGCAAAGCTGAATACGGCCCTGCGCTGGTCTATGTCATGCGACCATTTCGGATGGCCGCCGGCGTCGGCGCCGCAGTAGAACTCATATGCGTTTCTGTCGGTGATACTCTCGATCGGCACGCGGGCCAGGACCACAGTATCGGTCTCATTGTAGGCACTCGGCGTATCGGGTGAGTACACGTATACATAGCCGTCCCTTGAGCCAGCATAATTCTGTCCGAAGTTGAGAAAGCATGGATACCCCAATTCAGCAAACTTCCACGTGCTCCAGGTCCATCTCACCCCATGATCCGTCGACCAGGCAAGCTGGCTCTGCTGGCCGCTGTTGTCTGCGTTTCGCACCAACATGTAAAGGATGCCGTTGACCATCAGCATCCCGCTGGCTTTCTTGCCGCTGCGGCCGTCGCCCAATTGCTCACCGGTGGTCGATCGTATGTTGACGCCATCGCCCGGCGGGCCGCCGCTGACGCTGCAAAAGCCCAGGCTCAGCTTGGTCGGGACCTTGGGATCGAAACCCCAGCCATCGCCATACGCAGTGTATTGTTCTCCATCGTCCGCCCAGGTAATGGGCCAATTGTCGCTGCCGGACGCTTGATAGACTACTGTTGAAGCATCGGCCCACGTAATGGACGTTATTACCTCGCTGTTGTGGTACGGTGCACCGTTGGCGACGGATTGACAGATGGGTTCGAGGAATGGCTTTAGGACATTGTAGTCGCCGTTCCAGCCACTTCGCCACCCAGAGCCTGCTCTGGCCACCACAATGTCGAGACTGGGGATAATCACAATTAGGCTGTCGTATAGTCCCCATGACCAGTACGCATCCTGCGGCACACCACTGAGGGTTCCGTCACCGTTGTTCCACCAGAGCAAGCCGTAATGGTCTGATGCATTTGGATACTGTGCGGAGTCACGAACAGGCAGCCCGATTATTTCAGG
>LJTR01000076.1 GCA_001303465.1 Phycisphaerae bacterium SG8_4 | reverse complement strand
GCTTAGTACCACAATCAGGGCCTCGATTTAAACATATGCGGTCAACAGTGTGGCCGCTATGCGTGCCAGAAAGGCCTTAAAAACTTGCTAATCCGCCGGGATTCCCGCATTTTGGCGTTTTCTGGATGAACCATGGGGCCGGTTTCGCATTTGCAGAAATATAGACTTCTTTCATTTTTTTTCGGATTTTTGATTTTTTGCCTGCGTTTTCTCGTTGGCAGACGCCATAAACAGAGGGGTGTAGTTTGAAGACGAATCAGGCGAACGCTGTGGCCGGACCTCCCGCAGGGCGGCCCACAAAGCAGAAGCTATCGTGAGGTCTACCTATGAACGTAGGAGAAATGACCCGCTATTATCCAGCCTCGGAGACAGGGGTGGTTTTTCTCAGCCAGAATACAGGTTTTCTTTCATACTTTTGTGCCGCCTTATGCAGCCGTAGCAAGTGCGTCGATTAAGAACTCGAATTTATGATCATGTGCGGACGAACTTCCGAAGAGCACTCTAGTTCTTTCCTGCCAAAGCTCGCGACACAGGCAACGCAAGGCATCCGCAAAGCTGGGAATACACTTTTGCTGATACCACGGTTGCACAATAGAAGTATCGCTGACTGGGTCTTCGCTGAAGATACCACAGCCAGACACTCGAATACAACCAAAGGCTCAAGACTTCCCTCTGCATTGCTGCTGTCTTGTGTTGCGGCGCTCATTTCCACTAACACTTCCACAATGTCTGCATTCAAGGTCTTATGCAAACTCCCTGAATTTGATTAGAAGAGATTTCATAGGAATTCAGGAGCAGGCAACTTTCAAAACCATCGGTGGGCTTATCCTGGAGTTTCCAGGGGTCGTTCTCAGGAGCAAGAAAGACGTACTTGGCGAAAACCTTGCTCTATCGGTGCAAAATGGACGTTTCGCAGACTCGCCACCATAAAGAAGTTGCAGCCGTACTTTGCCATGCCACGTTCCCTATAGCTGCAAAACATTCTCTATTGGAGCATCCACATCACAACATGTCAGCCACACTTGATAGGTCATTTCGAATGTCTGAAGCCTTTGAAGTCAGATTTCCTCTGTCTTGTGCCTTTTCTTGCGCCTGAAAGGCATTTTGGCACCAGCGTGAACGCCGCGCAGGTTCACGATAGGCAGTCTGGAGCTGAACAGGGCGCAGAATTTCTTGGATTTTGGAGATTCAGGGACTAACGCTGCGCAATGTGCACCAAGCAGTATCTCAAAACTGAGAAATTTTTCTTGCTTTCCTGCTGCAGTTGAAGTACAATCTCTGTCGTCTAAGGCAAGGGTCGTATGTACATCACAAACCTTGAGGATATTTGGGACACAGAATATCGTGCAGTCAAGGGCAAGAAGGGCTCATGGGTATAAGATCAGAAACTGCCAGTGATCTAATGGACAAGGCGAGCCGGTGTACTCGCGAGGCTCTCGCAGAGCAGATACTCTGGCTAATACGGCTGCGGTGGATTGCTGTCGGGAGCATCATAGCTGCTTGTCTGATGGGAACTTATGTCTTTCCAGTCCTTACGAACGCCACGCCTATTTATATCTGCGCCGGTTTGCTGTTGCTCTCGAACATCCTGTACCTCGCCGCCGCTACAAGGCCGGTCAGCCGGTCAAGCCGCAAAGACATTGCACTGGCGATGATTCAGGTTGAGACCGATCTCGTCCTGCTCACAGCAGTGCTGCACTTCTCGGGCGGCCTGACCAATCCATTCTTTCTGCTCTATGTGATTCCCATGATCATAGCGACGATTATTCTTCCAAGAAGCATGTCCTACGCCGCGGGGCTGACCGCCATAGTGTTGTTTGGCCTGCTCGCGGTGAGTGAGCTCAACGGCGGCGCCTGGTTGGGGTACTATCCGCTGAAGTTCTCTGCGGTCGGTGGACTTTGGAGCAATCGCGTATACGTGCTTGGTGCTTTTACGGCGTTTGTCTGCACTGTGGTGCTGGTCCAACATTTGACCAGGGTGGTAATCGCCCGGATGACGGCCAAGGAGCTGGAGGCTGCGCGGAACAACGATGTGCTTCAAGCTGTTATCAGCGCGATGGCGGAAGGACTTATATTTGTCAACTCCGACGCCGGGGTGGCGATCTGCAACCCCGCTGCGAAGCTATGGAAGAAGAACGGCAGTACCAGTCTGAATGACACCTCGATCGACGATTTTTTGCCCGCCTTGGCAGGGCACATGAAGGTTCTTCTGAGCGATGCAGACAAAGCGGCGAACTGGACTGAGAGAATTGAATTCGATACCGATGCTCCCGATCGGCGTCATATTGAGGTAAAGAGCGGCCCTGTGGTGGGCATTAACGGACAAAGGCTGGGATATGTGATCCTAGGCCAAGACTTGACCGAGCACAGGAAGCTGGCGAAGGATCTGCTCGAGCGAACCGAAGAAGTGACTGAAATCAATGAGATGCTGAAGATGTCGCGAGTGGAGATGGCTCAGCGGGAGAAGATGGTTGCGATCGGCCAAATGGCGACAGGCATCGCGCATGAGATAGGCAATCCTCTGGCCAGCATCTCGTCGGTGGCGCAGTACCTGGCCCGCAAGACCACGGTGCATGAGCAGAAGGAACAGTTGCTGACCATACAATACCACGTTGACCGGATTTCGGCCATCCTAAAGCGAATGCTGGGTTTATCCCGGCCGGCTACGAGCGAATACAGATGGACGGACGTCAACTCATTGATAGACAACACCCTGTCGCTTATCAACTTTGACAGACGTGCGCAGTCGGTCACTATCGAAAACAGCGCCGGAGCCGACCTGCCGATGCTGTGGCTGAACCCGCAGCACCTCGAGCAGGTTTTCATCAACATCTTTATCAACGCTCTGGATGCGATGAATGCAAAGGACGCCGAGCAAGAGCATAATCTCAAGATAACAACAAGATGCCGGAATGATGTGGTCGAGATTCGAGTCACCGATACCGGCGTCGGGATGAAGCCCGAGGTCTGTAAGCGCGCCTTCGAGTCATTCTTCACGACCAAGGAGATTGGAAAGGGAACGGGCCTGGGACTCTTCATAAGCTACAATCTTATCACCGAGGTCGATGGTACGATCAAGCTGGAGTCGGAACTTGGCAAAGGCACTACGGTAATAATCCGAATTCCTCTGAGGCCCAGGAAGAACCTGATTGCAGGAGATGACGAATGAACAGCGATATATTGTTGGCAGACGATGAAGCGACTTTCAGAGAAACATTTGCAAAGATTCTTCGGGAAGAAGGCATGTCGGTCACCGTGGTAGGAAACGGAACCGATGCAATAGACGCCGTCACGAAACAGCGTTTTGGCGTTGTCGTCCTGGATATCCGGATGCCGGGAGCCGACGGCATAAAGGTCCTGCGCGAAATAATGCGCATAAGACCTGAGACGCGCGTCATAATGATAACGGCCTACGGCACCATAGAGATGGCGGTTGAAGCCATTAAACTCGGCGCGTGCGATTACGTGATGAAGCCGGTCGTAATGGATGACGTACTGACGAAGATTCGCCAGAACATGAAGTATCTCGATCTGCAGGAAGAAAACAAGCAGCTCAAGCAGGAGCTCACCCGGAGGTTCGATATCAGCCAGATCGTAGGCAAGTCGCCAGCGATGCAGGGCGTTTTTGAGATGATTCGCAAGGTGGCCCCGACCAAGAGCAACGTGTTGATAACGGGCAAAAGCGGCACCGGTAAAGAACTGGTCGCCCGCGCCATACACTCGCTGGCGGCTCAGGGCAACAGGCATTTTGTGGCCGTCAACTGCAGTGCGATACCCGAGGGTCTGCTCGAAAGTGAACTGTTCGGACATAAAAAGGGCAGTTTCACTTCCGCCATTGCGGACAAGAAAGGGCTTTTCGAGAGTGCCCGCGGCGGGACACTGTTCATGGACGAAATAGGTCACATGCCGATGAGCTGTCAGGTCAAGCTGCTGAGGGCGGTCGAACACAGGCAGATAATACCGGTGGGCTCGACAGAACCGATCGACATCGATCTGCGTCTGATAGCGGCTACAAATAAGGATTTGCCGAAAGAGATCAAGGCCGGACGGTTTCGAGAAGATCTATATTACAGGATGAACGTCGTCGGTATCCATTTGCCTGATCTGTGTGAGAGAAAAGAGGATATCCCCCTGCTGGTCGATCACTTCATCAAGCAATTCAATTCCGAGATGGGCAAAACGTGCGCTGGGGTCAGTGACGCGGTCATGCGACTGTTCATGAGTTATGATTGGAAAGGCAACATCCGGGAGCTGGAAAACGTGATTGAGCGAGCGAGCATATTTGCCGAAGATGACGTGATAAAGATATCCGACATCGGGCTGTTGGGCTCCCACGCGATGGGATTGAGCAAAGAAGACGAAACCCTTCAGACGGCCACCAAGGCATACGAGAAGGAGTACATCCGCCGGGTGCTGAGCAAGCACAACTGGAATAAGGTCGACGCGGCCAAGGCCTTGGGCGTCGGACTCTCGAGTCTGTACCGCAAGATTGACGAACTTGAGATCGATTCGCACAAGCCCAAACGCTCTAAGGCAAAGAAGCAGTAACCCCACGCCAGATCGCCGGGGTGAATTAATGATCATTAATCGACAACCTCGCCAACTGAAAGGCGGCGGTCGCGCCAGCTTCGGTCAGAAGGAACTCGATGGTGAGTTGCCGCACACTGGGCCGATGACCAGGAATGAGAAGGCATGTTGCCCTCATATTTCCCATTGGCGGGAAATTGGGGTCTTCTAAGTGCCATGTATGGGAAGGATATGGCCGTTGTATTCCCGATAATTGAAGACTTTGCCGGTCGGTTTTCTGTCAAAATCCTGTTTTGGGGCAGATATTCGAGGTTCCTCTTATCCGAATGCTCTCTGGTCCGACTTCGGCACGCCAATTGCACACAGATTTCTTTGGTGCTGGTCAGTATGCTTCGATATATGCATGGGCGGCCGGGCAGGCCAGCTCAGTCGTGCAGATGCGTTTTTCAGTTTAGGAAAGAACCCACGGTTTTTGTCTGACAGTTTGAGTCGGGGATTTCGGAGGCGCGGAATATGAAGATTGCAAAGTCTGCCAGTTATGCGTTGCACGCATTGATGTATATGGTAAGACACAGTACGCAGTTGCCGGTCACAGCGGTCACGGTAGCCAAGGCCGAGGGGATTCCGTCCGACTACCTTGCCAAGATATTTCAGCAGCTTGCCAAGGCTCGTTTTGTGAAGGCGATCAGGGGCAGGAAAAGAGGATATGTTTTTGCCAGAGAGCCGGAGCAGATCACCCTGCTCGAACTGTTCGAGTCTATCGAAGGCGGACCGCTATTCGACGATTGCTTCATGAAGCACTGTGAATGTGGTGGCACGCCGGGCAATTGCCGAATCTACTCAATCTGGACTGATGCCACGAGGGAAATCAAGAAAGAGCTTGAGGATACTTCAGTGGCTGGCGCCGCCTGGAACCATCCTGAGCATCGGTTTTTGAGCCTGCCCATATCGCTTGCCGGCCCGGAGAAAGAACACGACACAAGGTCGAGCGCCTCGCACGCGGCAACGTTGTAGGGCATCAAGAGACCCCTTTGCCGAGTCCTGCATATTGACCACACGTGAGCGAGCCGGAATCGCTATAATTCAGCTCTCTGGACCGCAGTGATCGTTCTGTCAATATCCTTCGGGGTGTGGCTGGCCGAGAGGAAACAAGCTTCAAATTGAGATGGCGGCAGGTAAACACCCTCTTTCAGCATCGCAGGATGAAACTTCGCGTACATCCTGGTGTCCGATCTGGCCGCCGAGACATAGTCGGTTACAGGCTCGGCACTGAAGAACAGGGTGAACATCGAGCCAATACGGTTTATGGTATGCTCGACGCCCCGCTCGGTTAAGGCCTGGCCGATGCCGGCACAGAGCTTGTCGGTCGCACGATCGAGGCCGGAGTATATGGCTTTCGATTTGAGCAACTCCAGTGTAGCGATGCCCGCAGCGACGCAGACGGGGTTTCCTGAAAGGGTCCCGGCCTGATAGACCTGGCCGGTTGGGGCCAATTTGTTCATCAGTTCGGCCCTTCCACCACAGGCGCCTATAGGGAATCCACCCCCGATTATCTTGCCCAGGCACGTCAGGTCTGCTTTTACGCCGAAGATGTCCTGGACGCTTCCGTACTTGACTCGAAAGCCTGTGATCACTTCGTCAAATATCAGGATGCTGCCGCCGCGGGTGCATAACTTCCTTATGGTCTTCAAGAAACCTTCTCTGGGCGGCACGACTCCCATGTTCCCGGCAATCGGCTCGACTATGACGGCGGCTATCTGGCCCTTGTACTCGTTCATTGCCCTCTCGAGCATCTCGGTGTTATTGTAGGGCAGGAGGATGGTGTGTTTGGTAAAGTCTTTCGGGACGCCCGGGCTGCTCGGCGCCCCCAGAGTCATCGCTCCGGAGCCCGCCTGCACAAGCATGTGGTCGACGTGGCCGTGGTAGCAGCCGATGAACTTTATGATCTTATCCCGGCCGGTACATCCGCGTGCCAGGCGAATGGCCGTCATCACCGCTTCGGTGCCGGAACTGACCAGGCGAACCTTATCGACCGAACCGATTGCCCGGACAATCATCCGGGCTAGTTGCGTCTCAAGCTCGGTGGGTATGCCGAAGCTTGTTCCTTTGGCCATGACTTTTTTGACCTCAGTGAGGACCTCAGTCCGCGCGTGGCCCAGAATCATCGGTCCCCACGAAAGGCAATAATCTATGTATTTGTTGCCGTCGGCATCATACAGGTATGCGCCTTTCGCTCTATCGATGAATATTGGCTCTGAGTCAACGGCTTTGAATGCGCGGACCGGACTGTTGACTCCGCCGGGTATCACCTTGGTTGCATCCTGAAACAGCTTCTTACATTTTCGATATGCGGCCATCTTATCTTCCTTGTCTCTCACTTGTCCTGCTGCGGCACAATCTCGGCCTCAATGCCGTGCTCTTTCGCAGATGCCTGTGTCGGCTTGCCAAGACAGTAAGCTTTGATGTGCGCCGGCACCAGGCCGAATTTTTTTACGAAGGCCCGCGCTGTCGAGCCGCTCGTGAAGAGGATCTTGTCGATATGTTCGAGGTCGACATCCGCCGGCTCAATCTCGACGGTCTCGTATACGGCCGCTTGTTCAACCGTCGCGCCGAGCGCAGCTAGCCCATCTGGCAACTCGGCAGAGGAGACTCTTGCCTGGGGCAACAGTGCCTTTTTGTTCATCATCTCAAGCGCGCCGAATTTCTCGAGCAGTCCCGTGCTCGATTCTTTCTCAGGCACAAGGTCGGCAACAATGCCGAAGGCGGTAAGTCTTTTGGCGGTGGTCTTGCCGATCGCGGCGACCTTCATTGACGCAAGCGATCTGGCATCGAGGCCTTTGCATTTGAGCCGTTCAAAGAAATATTTAGCTCCGTTGGCACTTGTGAATATCAGCCAGTCAAATGTCTCAAGCCTTTCCAGCGCCCTGTCGAGTTGTGAGCAGTCTTCAAGGCCCACACACTTGACCATCGGCCTGTGCACGATCGTGCCGAGATGTGTGTATTTTTCAGGATGTGTGCCGAGGACAAGCACTCTTGGTTTTCTGCCGAACCAGTTCAGCTTCTCGTGAAGTTCGACCACCTTGCCAACAATAAAGATCGCGGGAGTGCCCAGCTTTTCCTCGCGAACAGTCTGGACAAAGTGCTCCAGCGTTCCGGTGATGACTCTCTGGTTGTAACGGGTCCCGTTCTCAACAGCGGCTATCTTTGTCTGCGCCGAGAATCCCGCTTTTAGCAAAGAGTCGATGATCTTCTGAATGTTGGCCACGCCCATGAGAAAGACAATCGTCCCCGCATTCGGGATTTCCAGTTCTTTCTCATCTCTTCTGTGGCCGGTCACTATAGCAATGTTCGCAGTGAAATCCCGATGCGTCGGCGGGATGCCGGCGTACGTCGGCGCCGACAGCGCGCTGGTAATGCCGGGAACGATCTCGAAGTCCACTCCGGCTTCGGCGCAGGCTTCGACTTCCTCGCCGCCGCGGCCAAAGACAAACGGGTCACCGCCTTTGAGCCGGACGACCATCTTGTTGTTTGCAGCCTTCTCTATCAGCAGCGCATTTATCCGCTCCTGTGGCATCGTATGCTTGCTGGCGAACTTGCCGACAGATATTACTTCAGCATCGGCCCTGGCTAATTGAAGCAGTTCCATCGGCATAAGGTGATCGTAGAGGATGACATCGGCCTGACCGATCAGCCGATAGCCTTTGACGGTGATTAACCCGACGTCGCCGGGCCCCGCACCCACGAGGTAGACTTTTCCATTTGACATTATCACCCCGGCCTAGAAGCTTTTTTGTAACAAATTGAAAAATCTTTCAAGATTCTCACAAACGAGAAATGCTGCGCTGTGCGCTATCCCGACACGGGGGCCTGCGCCTGCCCCAAGAATTCCGGCTTTACAGTGCGCCAGCTTCACGCTATATTTGCACATGTATAGCCTCTTGGCGTAAAAGCGTCAAGTGAAAACACGCCGATTGCCGAAATAGGCGACGATGATAGTCGCGTAATCTGTGGTGCCGGTGAGAGATTCTTATGGACGAAATTGACAGCCGAATACTCCGGGAGCTTCAGCACGATTTTCCACTGAGCGAGAGGCCCTATGAAGTCATAGCCGAGAGATTGCAGCTTTCGGCCGAACAGCTTTGGACTCGTGTCGAGCGAATGCTGGATGAGGGGATTATCCGAAGGATGGGGGCCAGCTTCGACTCCAAGAAACTCGGATTTAGCAGCACTTTGGCCGCAGTGAGCGTCGAGCAGAAGCTTGTGGACCGTGCCGCCGAGGTCGTTGGCCAGTTTCCTGAGGTGACCCACAATTATCTCCGCAACGACGTCTTCAACATCTGGTTTACCTTGATCGCAGCCGATGAGGAGAGGATAGAGAGTGTGCTCGAGCAGATCCGCACTACTCTATCTCTTGAGAAGGCAGCGGTTTTGAATCTGCCTGTGAAACGACTGTTCAAACTGGATGCCCGTTTTAACGTTAGCAAATAGTCATGATCACCATCCGAACACAGCCGAACACTCACTGTTGGTCTACCGAGAGGCGCATCCTTTCGCCACCTTGCGCTGGAGTCGTGCATGCGTTTTGCTAGCCCCAGAAACTCCCACAAATGAGAAAACGGGACGATGCCGGCTTCAGGGCCGGTCAGTGACTTTGTAACGATATTGAACTGGACAGTCTATTCGGATATTATGTGCTTGATGTAACCGGTATTGGGAAGATATTGAATATCGTTGAACGGTTGCGGGCGGAATTGCCCTTGAGATCTGCTGGGGTAAAGGAATTGGATATATTTTGTAAATGGCTTGGTAGGGAATCGATAAAGTGAGATTCAGAGGCGGTCATAACGTACTACTAAAGGGAAGACCCGACAGCGCGATTAAGGTGATGCCAGAACCAAAGGTTCTCTACATGCCCTTGCGCAGTGAACGTTTCACATTCAGTGATATTCTTGTCAAGGATGGCCAGAAAGTGAGCGGCGGTGATATTCTGGCAAAGGATCCTGATAACTATGAAGTTCCCTTGCTGGCGCCACGAGCCGGGACTGTTCGTCTGGAGGCTGTCGAGAACCACATCGTGATTGAAGACGTGGCTCAGCTCGAAGAACGCGCCGATATTGCCGAAGAGGAAATGCTGCATATAGAAAAGGAAATGGGAGCCGGTGGCATAAAGCGATACAAGCTTCTGTCGCTCGGCGCATGGCAGTTCTTCTACGATGCTTTTACAGGCCAGCTGCCCGACCCGCTGGGCACGCCCCAGGCGATTGTTGTTTCCACCCTGAGTCTGGAGCCTTTTCTTGCCAGAGGTGACGTGCAGCTTCACAGAAGGCTCCTCAACTTCACGAGAGGTCTGGAGCAATTGCAGTCCCTGTTGGAGTATCAGCCCATCTATCTTGGGATGCCGAACATAAGATCGGAGTTTGCGAACTTGATTCGAAATCAAATTCGCGGCTACGCCTGGGTGAAGATGCTGGAGAAACCGCTGGTCTATCCTTATGATGATTTCGCCCTTCTGGCCAGGAGGCTGGAGCTGCGGAGCAGCAACGGTCCGGTCTGGGCTGTTCGCACCGAAGGAGTCCTGGCGGCCGACCGCGCCCTTACCGAGACAAAGCCCTGCACGGTCAGGATATTGTCAATTGGCGGCACGGGCGTAAGTCAGCCTACTCATCTTAAGGCCATCCCCGGATATCCGATACGGAGAATCAGGGATCAGTACGTGTTCGAGCCGTCAGCCAGAGTCCTCAACGGCGGCATTTTCACCGGCAAAATCCTGCCGGAAGAAACGTTAGGCATTGACGTCGAGTGCAGGGGAATTACCGTCCTTCCGGAACCGGAGGAAAGAGAGTTCCTCGGATTCATCAGACCCGGCTGGGACCGAGACTCCTACTCAAGTTCCTTCTTAAGCGCCATGCGGAACGACTTTAGAGAGAGGCTGACCACGGCTTTGCGAGGCGAAGGGCGCCCGTGCGTGGCCTGCAACTATTGCGAGGAAGTCTGCCCGGCGGGGATCATGCCCTATCTAATTCACAAGTATTTGTATGCTAATCTCATTGAAGAGGCCGAGCAGGCCCGCATTGATCTTTGCGTGGAATGCGGGTTGTGCTCCTATGTCTGCCCGTCGAAGATAGACCTGCGAACGCAGTTCGTTGAAGCCAAAGACCTGATTGCCAAGGAAAAGGAAGAGATACGTCAAGAACAGTTGCGTCAGGAAGAAGCGCGGAAACGGGAAGAAGAAGCGCGCAAGCAAGCAGAGGAGAATGTCGAGTGAAGTGGTTGTTAAACGTCATTGAAAAGGTTCGGCCGAATTTTGAGGAAGGCGGCAAACTGAAAGCCTTCCATCCGGTGTTCGGGGCGCTGGAGCATTTCTTCTTCGCGCCGAGTACGACGACGGTGGGAGCCCCTCATGTTCGAGACCCGCTCGATTTGAAGCGATTCATGTCGATGGTTATTATCTCTGTAGTTCCGTGTGTTCTGGCGGCTTTCTACTTCTTCGGACTGCGGTTTCTGGCTATGATAATCGTTTCGTACGCCGCCGGTCTGACGGTGGAGGCTCTGTTCTCTATTGTGCGCAAGGAAGATATCAACGAGGGCTTTTTCGTCACGGGCATACTCTGGCCCTTGATTTTGCCCCCCACTCTGCCGCTCTGGATGGTTGGGCTTGGTGTCGCGTTCGGCGTGCTTATCGGCAAGGAATTGTTCGGCGGGACCGGCCGCAACGTGTTCAACCCCGCGCTCGTGGGTCGATGCTTTCTGGCCCTTGCCTACCCCAAACAGATGGCAGCAAGTTTTCTCGAGCCAAGTCATGATGTTGCCGGCCGGTTGCTTAGCTGGGTGGACGGTTCGACCGCCGACGCGGTCAGCTCAGCCACGCCCCTGGTGCTGGCGGGGCGCGACGAGATGG
Source organism: Phycisphaerae bacterium SG8_4 (assembly GCA_001303465.1). Lineage (GTDB taxonomy): Bacteria > Planctomycetota > Phycisphaerae > Sedimentisphaerales > Anaerobacaceae > SG8-4. The sequence goes on along the minus strand of LJTR01000076.1, from coordinate 260 downwards.
TTGCAACCTCGCATATGTTCCTGGGAAGTGTTTCGGGGAGTGCCGGTGAGACGTCGGCGCTGCTGATCATTCTCGGCGGTGGATTTCTGCTGCTGACACGGGTGGCCAACTGGCGCACGGTGCTTGCGACACTCGCTTCGTTCTTCGCGCGTACCGCGGTCCTGATAGCCTGCGACAGGCTCGTCTATGAAAGCATGCCGGTTGTATTCGGCCCGGCGCTCTGGCACGTGTTCGCTGGCGGATTGCTCTTCGGCGCCTTC